>JAHFDE010000163.1 GCA_023249165.1 Candidatus Methylomirabilota bacterium
TGCATTCCGTTGAATTTACAGAGATCCAAGCCTCTGCGTAAACTTCTTCTTGACCCGCCCCTTGATGGTATGCTACGTAAGATGGCTAAAGATTTAGCGAGGCAGGCACTGGATGGGATATAAATCTAACTATTTAAGAAGTTAGCACTGCAATATTAAAGTAGAATATTAAATATTGTCTTCCATTCTTTGTGGGCAGGCGATGAATAAGTGACGGCCTTAAGGCCTTTTGAGAGGATCAGGGGTGACATGGATTAAGGTCTTGGCCCCCTCGCGACATGAGAGGGGGCAGGCCTTTGAACGCTTTGTGCATCAGCTCCTTGACTCGTGCGGCCTTTCCCAGTTCCGCACGCGGCTCAAGGTGACCGGCGCAGGCCCCCTCATCGACATCGCGGCAAGGGTCCGAAAGGATGCCACTCCGGCCCTCGGCGTATGCCGCGCTTTCTCCCGCGAGGTGACGGCCGACGAGGTCAAGAGCTTCTTCCGCCGATACCGCCGAGAACGAAAAAGGAACAGGAGAGTACGCGGGCTGTTCCTTTCCTGCACCCCTTTCAGTCCCAAGGTCTTCGCCTGGTATCAGACCCTGGATTCCGAGGTGCGGCAAGCCTTTCAGCTCCTCGGCCCTGATGCCATTGTTGCACGCCTGGCCCAATCCCACCACCTGATGGATCCGAAGGCGGTGGACGCAGAGGTTGCTGCCTCATCCACCTACCCTCCTGGCTCTCGGTCCATCGCTCTGTTGGGCGGAAGACTTTACTGGGTCCAGACACTGCTGGTCAATCGCCGGCCGAAAGCCTTTTGCGTCCTCGAAGGGTCGGGGGGGGCGGCGCCCCGCCCCGTCTGCCAGGAGATCAAGGGCCTCGATGCCGCCCTGCGCGACAAGCGCCTGCTCGATCTCGGCGCCCGGGAACGGACCCTCCTCGAGCTGCTCGCCCAGGAAGGACGCACCGCCGGCGAACTGGCCCGGGCCCTAGGAGAGCAGCCCCAGGAGGTCCTCGCCCTCCTCCAATGGCTCGAGAAGGAGGCGGTGGTGAGCTCGCAGCGGGAACGCAGGAAGCCCCGCAGGTTCGATCGATACCGCCTGCAGCGCAGTTTTCAGAACCTCCTTCACGTGGCCCGTCACTTCCTGCCAGGGCCGCATCGCTTCCGCTTTCTCGCCTCCGCCTTTGCCGCCCAGATGATCACGACCGGCCTCGCCTCCTATCTCGAGGAACGTTTCCGCCTGAAGCTGCCTGCGGAAGATCTCGAGGCGGTCACGAAGCTCGCGTCGATCTCGCCCGCCGCCCTATCCTTCGTCCTCTCCGCACCACCGACCTACGTCATGACTGATCGCGAAATGAACGCCCGGTTCATCCCCAATGGAGAACGAGAGAGGCTTCGGGAGGGCGCCCGGACGCGATTCGTGAGCGATCTGACGCTCCGGGCCATCACCGATGGCCTCCATGAAGAGTTCTCGACCCTCCTCACGGCCCGGGATGTCCGGGCGTACCTGGCGCGGATCCAGCTCAAGGCAGCAACCCTGCAGCATCCCCTCTTCTCTCTTCGGGGGCACCACGTCCATACCCTGCCGGGAAGAAAGCCGGTGGCGGACGCCGAACTCTCCCTCGAATTCGGGGCGGTCATGCGCCTCATGCAGGAGTACGATCACGCCATTCAATACCTCAATCAGGCCATCCGCGACCTGAGGGACCCCGCGCGCCTGAAGACCGCCTGGAACAACAAGGGCCTCTGCTTCTTCAGCAAACGGCGGTACCAGGAGGCGATCGAGTGCTTCAATGAGGCGATCAAGATCGATAACAATCTCAAGCAGGCGTGGTTCAATAAGGCCGTGTGCCTCCGCGAGGTGGGAGATACCCTGGGCGCCATGCGCTGCGTCCAGAGGTCCCTGGAGATCGATCCCGCGTACAAGGAGGCGAACGATCTGCTCCGCCGAATCCAGGGTTGAGGAAGTTTCCACGTCGGTCTCCTTGGTCTGAGACAGTGCGGTCTGCCATCGGTCTCGTGCGGTCCCCATGAGGCTTCTCGGGCACGGATTGACCCCCTGGATTTCCCTTGCGGGAGGCGCGTCGATTCGAGTATCGTGGGGTCCGGTGGAGGCACGGTCATGGGATCAGAAAAACGGCTAGCGATCGGGGCCGATCACGCGGCGTATCACATGAAGGAGGAGCTGAAACTCTTTCTCAAGGAGCTCGGGTACGAGTGCGTCGATTTCGGCACCCACTCGGCCGAGGCTGTCGATTATCCCGATATCGTGTTCCCGGTCGCTAGGGCCGTCGCCAGTGGGGAGGTGCCGCGGGCGATCGTGCTCTGCGGTACCGGGATCGGGAGCGCCATGGTGGCGAATAAGGTCCCGGGCGTCCGTGCCTCATTGTGTCACGACACCTTTTCAGCCAAGCACGCACGCGCCCATAATGACGCCAATGTGTTAGCCATGGGGGCCCGAGTCATCGGCATGGGCCTTGCCTGCGAGATCGTTCGGGAATGGCTCGCCGCCGAGTTTGAAGGGGGGCGGCATGCCCGGCGGGTGGACAAGATCGTACGGCTGGAGGAGCAGCTTTTTACCGTCGAGGCCAGGCGAGGACCGACCTCGCCGCCGAGGGCGAAGGAGCATCCACCACGGGAAAATCAGGAGGGGTAATGGGATGACGCCGACGACTGCCTATGTCCTGATCGAGGCCGCATCGGACAAGGCCAAGAATGCCCTGAAGGCCATCAGCAAAATCCCCGGTGTGAAGATGGCCCACGCCGTGACCGGCCCCTACGACATCATCGCCTTTGTCGAGGCAGCCGACGTCGACGCCTTGGGTCGGGTGGTCCTGTCGAAGATCAGAACAATCTCCGGCGTGACCAAGACCTTGACCTGCGTCGCCATCGAAGTGCGGTAAGACGGCTAGAACGCTTGAATGCTAGGATGGTATGATGCACTAGCCTACGAGCATTCTAGCGTCCTAGCTTACTAGCCTTTTTTCTGGGCAAGGTCGCCGGCAAGACGGATCAGGGTTCGGACGGGAACTCCCGTGGCTCCCTTGGGGGTATCGCCTCTTTCTTTCTCGGCCTGGGCCGTCCCGGCGATGTCCAGATGGACCCAGGGCGTCTCGCCCACGAAGCGGGCCAGAAACTTGGCGGCGGTAACGGCGCCGCCTTTGCGCCCACCGACGTTCTTGACGTCGGCCACATCGCTCTTGATCTGCTCGTCATACTCCCCATCCATCGGCATCTGCCACACCTTCTCCCCCACCGCCTCGGCCGCAGAACGCACCTGATCCATCCATGTCTGGTTATTGGTGAAGGCCCCGCTCCGGATTGATCCCAGGGCCACGACACAGGCCCCTGTGAGCGTCGCCGCATCCACCAGGCGCTGGCAGTCGAGTCGCCGGGCATAGCAGAGGGCATCGGCGAGGATCAGGCGGCCTTCGGCATCGGTGTTCACCACCTCGATCGTCTTGCCATCCATGGCCCGGACCACATCCCCCGGTTTCATCGCCGATCCCGAGGGGAGATTCTCGCAGGCCGGGACAATGGCGGTCACATTAATGGCCGGTTTGAGCTGCCCGATCGCCGCCATGGTCGCGATGACGGCTGCCCCGCCGGCCATGTCCCCCTTCATCTGCTCCATGCCCTCGCTCGGCTTGATGGAAATCCCCCCAGAATCGAACGTGATCCCCTTGCCCACGAGTCCCAGGTCGGGTTGCTTCCCGCGTCCGCCTCGATACGAGAGAACGATCAGGACCGGCGGCCGGCTGCTCCCCTGCGCCACCCCCAGGAGGGCTCCCATCCCCAGACGCTGAAGCTCCCGCTTTTGGAAGACCTGGCAGGAGAGCCTCTGGGTCTTGGCCACGGCGCGGGCCTGCGCTGCGAGATCCTGCGGGGTAAGGTAATTCGACGGTTCGTTCACCAGATCCCGGGCCAGGTTGACCGCGCGAGCGACGATCTGCCCGCTGGCGCTGGAGGCCCTGACCTCGGCCATCTGAGCCCGGTCCCGCAGGAGCAGGGAGACTTCATCAATCGCCCTGTGATCGTCATCGTCTGTCTTCCGCTTATAGCGGTCGAAGGTATAGAGCCCCAGGAGAGCCCCCTCGGAGATGGCCTGAGCCGCCTCAGCAACGTCGAGACCCCCAGCCCCCGTTCCATGGAGGATCGTCCCGACCCGCCGACATCCGTGGCGGCGGAGGAATCTCAGGGCCTCCCCGGTCGCTGACCGGACCGCGTCGCGCCCAAGCTGTGCCTGCTTCCCCAGACCGGCGACGAGGACCCGCTCGGCTTTGAGCTTCCCCTGGGTATGCAGGAGCAGGTGTGTCCCCGCCTTTCCCTGAAACTCTCCCTGGGCGATCGCCTGGGAGATCAGGCCCTTCAA
>JAHFDE010000164.1 GCA_023249165.1 Candidatus Methylomirabilota bacterium
GGGATCGGGGCCGGCACCCTCCTCTACC
Organism: Candidatus Methylomirabilota bacterium; assembly: GCA_023249165.1. Taxonomy (GTDB): domain Bacteria; phylum Methylomirabilota; class Methylomirabilia; order Methylomirabilales; family CSP1-5; genus CSP1-5. Next base: position 29 of record JAHFDE010000164.1, read on the forward strand.
TGCGCTGGCGCGACGTGCCGGAGCTGCTCGCGGCGCGGTTTCCGCGGGTGTATCGGCTCCTGCGCCATACGTATTATGTGGATGAGGTGTACTGGGACTGGATCGTGAGCCCGCTCATGCGCTTTTCGACGTTTCTGTGGCGTGGGTTCGACGTGACGATCGTGGATGGCGCCGTGGACGGGGTGGCGCGGCTGCTGGACCTCGGGAGTTGGAGGGTGCGGCGGCTGCAGACGGGGGTGGTGTTCAACTATGTCCTCTCGATCCTCGCCGGGGCAGTTCTCTTGCTTGGCTATCTCGTGCTGCGGAGATAAGCGGTGTTGCTATCGACGGTGATCACGATGCTCGCTGCCGCTGGGACGCTCGGCCTTCCAGGGGGGACGGTGAGCGCGAGCGCGCCGGCGCTCGATTGGGGAGGGGCCATGCCTTTCCTGCTCCTCGCGGGGACGGCGCTGGGGACGCTTGCGCTGGATCTCGTCGTCGGCGGTCGGGGGCGCTTCTGGCTTACCGCTGTGGGACTCGGAGGACTCGTGATCACAGGGCTCACCCTGGTGCGGGGGTTCGGCGCACCGGAGGAGGTGGTGGGCGGGATGCTTGTCCTCGACGACTTCGCGCGATTCTTCCACGTGGTCTTCCTGTGCATCGCCGCCCTCACTATCCTGGTTGCCGTTGAGTACGTCGAGCAGACGGGAATTCCCCGGGGGGAATTCTACGCGATGATTCTCTTCGCGGTCCTGGGCATGATGGTGATGGCGTCCGCCGCGGATCTCATCATGGTCTTCCTGGGTCTCGAGGCGCTGTCCATACCTCTCTACATCCTGGCCGGTTTCTTGCGTCGGCAGGTGGGCTCGAACGAGTCGGCCCTGAAATATCTGCTCTTGGGCGCCTTTGCCTCGGCCTTTCTCCTCTACGGCATTGCACTGCTCTACGGCGCCGCGGGTTCGACGCGGCTCGCCAGCATCGCGGCCCATCTGGGCGATAGGGGGGCGTGGGACAATCCGCTCGTCTATTTGGGGGTCGGACTGCTCCTGGTGGGACTCGCCTTCAAGGTGGCCGCCGTCCCTTTCCACATGTGGCTGCCCGACGTCTACGAGGGGGCACCGACGCCGGTCACGGCTTTCATGATCGCAGGGACGAAGGCGGCCGCCTTTGCCACGCTCCTCCGGGCGCTGGGAACGGCGCTCTTGCCGCTCCCGCCCGAATGGACGGCCCCGCTGTGGGTGCTCGCCCTGCTCACGATGGGCGTGGGCAATATCGCGGCGCTCACCCAGCAGAGCATCAAGCGGATGCTCGCGTACAGCTCGATTGGGCATGCCGGGTATCTCCTGGTGGCGGTCGTGGCCGGCACGAGCCGCGGCTTTTCCGGCATCCTGTTTTATCTCGTCGTCTACGCCTTCATGAATCTGGGGGCCTTCGCCGTGATCATTGCGGTCACCGCGCCCGGCGAGGAGCGGCCCGCCCTGTCCTCGGTCGCCGGCCTTGCGTCCCGCCATCCCGTACTGGCCTTCTGCATGGCGATCTTCATGTTTTCGCTGGCCGGCATTCCGCCCACCGGGGGTTTCGTGGGGAAGCTGTACATCTTCAGCGCAGCGATGGAGGCGAATTACGTGGGCCTCGCGCTGCTCGCGGTCCTGTGCAGCGTGATTGCCGTCTTCTTTTACCTGCGGGTCGTGGTGGTGATGTACATGGAGGAGCCGCGGGAAGAGATGCCGAGTCCGACGCTCTCGCCCGGGATCCTCTTCACATTGGTCCTGGCGATGGCGGTGATTCTGCAGACAGGGATTCTGCCGGGGACGATGTGGGAGGTAGCGGTCCGGGCCGTCGAGCGGTTCCTAGGGTAGGGGGAGTCAGCCAATGAAGTCGCAGCGGTTGGCGCGGCACCGGATCCCGGAGCGGGCCATCACGCGCCTCAGCATCTATCTCAGATGCCTGGAGGAGCTGCTCGCCGATGGGACTCTTGCCGTCTCATCCCAACAGTTGGCCGAGCGCTTCGGGTTGAACTCTGCCCAGGTCCGCAAGGACTTGGCGTATTTCGGCCAGTTCGGGGTTCGGGGGCTCGGCTACTATACGGGGGAGCTGAAAGGAAACCTCGAGCGGATCCTGGGGCTCAACCAGCAGTGGGAGGTGGCGTTAGTGGGTCTCGGAAACCTGGGTTCGGCCCTCCTGAATTACCGGGGCTTTCGGCAGCGGGGATTTCGCCTCGCAGCGGCCTTTGATAATGATCCCAGCAAGGTCGGGATGCGGATCGGCCGGGTCCCGGTCTTTGACGTCGAGAGGATCGTCCCCGTCCTCAAGCGTCGCCGGATAAAGATGGCCGTCATCGCCGTCCCCGCGGCCGCGGCCCAGGCGGTGACGGATCAGCTGGTGGCTGCGGGGGTGAATGCCATCCTGAATTTCGCCCCCACTCAGCTCTCCGTTCCCAAGAGGGTCAAGGTGCAGAATGTGGACCTGTCCGTCATGCTCAAGACCTTGAGCTTTTATACGGCCCGGTCTGCCCGAGCCTCCTAGCAGCTAGAACGCTGGAACGCTGGAACGCGAGAAGGCTAATAGGCTGGGAAGCTGGGATGTTGGGAAGGGAGCATGCGAGAACGCGGGGAGACACCGAGTTGGAGGATCGAAAGCTCGAATCCTGCAATGGTCGAAGGAAGGACAAACTCAACCTTGTCGTGTCTTGTGTCCCGGCCTTCTAGCGTCCAAGCATCCCAGCATACCAGCCGCGGCTGCGCCGCTAGTCGAGGCCGTATTCTCGCCAGCGCTTATCCACCAGGGTCTTGGTCGGCTCATCCATGATGATCTCGTCGGGCCAGTCGCGGGTGAAGCCTTCCGAGGGCCATTTCCGGGTCCCATCCACTCCCATCTTGGACCCGTAGAGCGGCAGGCGGCTGGCATGATCCAGCGTCTCCACCGGCCCCAGGACGAACTGGATGTCCCGTTCGGGGTCGATGTGGTTCAGCACCTTCCAGGTGACCTCCGAGAGGTTCCGGACGTTCACGTCCCGATCCACCACCACGATCACCTTGGTGAACATGGCCTGTCCCGTCCCCCAGATGGCGTGCATCACCTTTCGGGCATGGCCCGGGTACTGCTTGTCGATGGCCACGATCATCAGATTATGGAAGACCCCCTCGAAGGGCATGTGGAAGTCCACCACCTCGGGGAGCTGCTTTTTCATCAGGGGGAGGAAGAGGCGTTCGATCGCCGCCCCCATGAAGCAATCCTCCTGGACCGGCTTGCCCACGATGATGGTCTGGTAGATGGGACTCCGCCGGTGGGTGATACAGGTCAGGTGGAAGACCGGAAACTGGTCCGCGAGGGAATAAAAGCCGGTGTGATCGCCGAACGGCCCTTCGACGCGCAGCTCCTCCGGATCCACGTATCCCTCGAGGACGATCTCGGCGGTGGCCGGGACCTCCATGTCGATGGTTTCACATCTGACCAGCTCGACGGGTTCCTTTCGGAGGAATCCGGCCGCGATCAGTTCGTCCACCCCCTCGGGGAGCGGGAGGGTTGCAGCAAAGGTGGTGGCGGGGTCACAGCCGAGCGCGACCGCCACCTCGATCCGCTTTCCGAGACGCTTGTATTTCCGGTAGTGGGCCGCCCCCCCCTTGTGGGTATGCCAGTGCATGGCGGTGGTCTTGTCGTCAAAGACCTGCATCCGGTAGGTCCCGACGTTGCGGATGCCGGTCTCCGGGTCCTTGGTGAAGACGAGAGGAAAGGTAATATACCGACCCCCATCCTGCGGCCAGCACTGGATGATGGGGAAGATGTCGAGACGGGGATGGTCCCGGATGATGACCTCCTTGCAGGGGCCGTCTTTCACCCGCTTGGGGAAGGCGCTGGCCAGGTCCTTGAGTTTGGGGAGGAGCCGGATCTTGTCGAGGAGGCTTTCCGGCGTCTTCACCTCCAAGAGTTCCGTGAGCACGTCCCCCAGCTCTTCGAGGCTCTTGACCCCCAGGGCAAGATTCATCCGCCGCTCGGTGCCAAAGGTGTTGATCAGGACCGGAAAGCTCGAGCCCTTGACCCGCTCAAAGATCAGGGCAGGACCGCCCGCCTTCGTGATCCGGTCGGTGATCTCGGCAATCTCGAGGATCGGATCCACGGGCGCGGTAATGCGTTTCAATTCCCCCTCCTGCTCGAGGACCTTGAGGAACTCCCGAAGATCCCAATACGACATCGCCTCTTCCTCCTGCTTCCGTGATGGCTGGTCAGTTGGGGGATGGCTGGCAAAGTGCCACATCACTATATCCACGAACCTAGCACCAAACAAGGAATTTTTCGCCCCCCGCCACTGCAGCCAACCGCGCCAAAGCTAAAGCATTTCATTTGAC
>JAHFDE010000165.1 GCA_023249165.1 Candidatus Methylomirabilota bacterium
GGCGCGGGCCGCCATCGCCGCCGGGGCCGACGGGCTCATGGTCGAGGTGCACCCGAGACCGGAAGAGGCATTATCCGACGGGGTGCAGTCCCTGACGCCGGCCCGGTTCCAGGAGCTGATGCGCCAGCTCGACCCGGTCGCCAAGGCCGTCGGCCGCACATTGTAGGCGGATCACACCAGAATCCCGATGCTCGTCGAGCCTGCCCGTCACTCCAAGGTAAGCAATTGTGTCAGGAACCTTTTTCTTGTCCTTTCCTCCTCTAGGGTCCGATCCTGGTCATGCGTCGTCGTCTCAGCCAATAGATATATGGGATGAGGCCCATCGCAACTAACCCGAGTATGATCCACCACCTGCACCACAACTTGCACCACCACCACTTGCACCACCATGGGGTAGGCTGCGGTATCCGGGGAATCTGACCGATTTTCTCACATACGAATGTACTAGGGTTATTGGGCACCCGATGGTGCCCGACCGTATACAGCGCGAGGCAAATCACCTCCGGCGTGTGAACAGTGTTTACATGAACATCGGTGGTGTTTTGGCCGGGGATCGCGCTCACCTCGATGTTCTCCGCGTCCGGGGCGAGGTTTCTTGCCAAGACCCGTCCCTGGCAATCATTGGACGCGTAATGCCCCCCCACGACGTCTCGAGCGACGCCGTTCGCGTCACTGTTGGGGTAGAGCGCCACATGTAACGTTCCCGCCGACGTTGGCCCGCTGTTGCTTCGGCTTCCCGGGGCCTCTTGGGGATAGTCACCCAGAGACCAGTTCGGATCCGGCGGGGACGGCGGCTGACTGTCCCCGATGGCGTGCCCGTTGAGGTTCTCGATAAAGTCCTTGCTCTCCGCCTGATCCACGATGTAGGGCGAACAGTCATATCTGTAGCCGTTGTTGAGCTGCTTGAGCGCCAGGCTGACAGCAGTGATTATGCCCGCCGCCAGGCCGTGATTGGGAGGCGCGATCGCGATGAACTCCGAAACGGGATTGAACCCATCCCGCGGTGGTGGGAGGTCGTACTGCTGCTCGTGCAGGCTCTTGAGGTAGAGCCGGGAACTGATCGTGCCCTTGCTGTAGCCGATGATAGCGACCTTGACGTTGGTAAAGGGGTTTGGGGTGAATGGCGCGTGGTTCGGGTCGTGGCGATGCAGGATGTGCTCCACCGCCCAGCCGATCTCGCGGGCGTCCTCGACAATCGATCGATTCTGATCTTGAAAGCGAATGTAGTAGGGCTCGATATCGAGCCAGGCGTTTTCGGGCAGCTCCAAGGTCTGCTTGAACGACGGCAACCCGTCGTGCGGGTTGTGCCAGTTCTTGCGAAAGTTGAAGTCGGCGTCGTTCTGGCTTAGCAGGTTGTGTCCGTGAACGAAGAGCACCGGGATCTTTCCCTGCAACGCCGGCGTTGTTGCACTCAGCGTGGTTTCTTCTTTGACGCCGTCGCCGTCGAGATCGACGTACACATATACCTCGGCCTGCGCCCAAACCGTGCTGACCCAGGACGCGACCCAAAACGCGGCGAGGAAAATGCCGAGGTGTCTCAGGTTAAAAAGAACACCCTGCGTGCGTCGGGTCGCGCAACCCACCGTTCCCCCCTCCAATTTCCCAAAGTGCGCTCGCGGTAGCTTCAGCCTTCACATGGCGGGGCCCATCGTAAGTCTATCAAAAAAAGAGTGTCAAGAGATTTCCTTAGGCTGGACGAGGTCGCGGTGGTGCGGCAGGAGATGGAAGGGAAACGCCCGAGACAGCCACCCCGGCGGTTGTTCGGGTTAGAGTGAGCTACCCGCGATTTGACGGACACCTCAAACGGGACACACTCGAAAGTGGTGGCAGGAGTAGAGCCGGCTCCTCTGCATTCCCATGGGCCTACCAGTGGGACTCAGACGAGTACACAGCATAACACTCGCGCAAGCGAAGGGAGAGAGGCGACATCGCTAGGCGGGACTGCTCGCGGCGACCTCGCTGAGGAAGCGTCGATACTGGACCGGCCCGGTGTCCTCTACAAAGCGCAAGAATCTTATCCCGTGGAGGAAGCTCCCGTCATCCAGAGGCTGGGATCGCTCCCACATCACGGCCCCCTCAGCCGGGACAAGCCCCTTGGGAAGCTCCAGCCCAAGGCGAAACACGGCCCCGGTTGCCAGCTTTTTCGGTAGCATCAGCAGGAGGCCCCCGAGGCTCAAGTTCCCCGTGGTCCCTATGACCTCAGCATCTTTGCCGAGGACGCACCGGACGGGCACCCGAGCCCGCAACCGCGGATGCAACCGCTGACTGGGGCTGCGCCTTTCGGCGCGCTCCAGGGCCATGCCGACCACCTGAAGCAGGCTCTCCGGTCCAAAGGGCTTTGCCAGAAAGAACTCCGCCCCAGCCCGAAAAGCCCGCTCGGTGTCCGCCAGGTCATGCGAGTCTGTGACCCCCACCACGGGGATATCGTGCAGGACGGGATCTCTTTTGAGGCGCTCGCACGTCCCGATCCCGTGCACGCCCGACATCATGATCTGTAAGAAGATGATGGTCGGCTGAGTCTTTCGGGCGACTTCAATCCCTTCCTGGCCCCCGAGAGCCTCAAGGACCTCGTGGCCGGAGCCCGTGAGGACCGATCTCACCAGCTCACGCACCCCTTGGTCGTCGTCGATAACAAGAATGCGTCCTGTCCGCACTGCGTCCTCGCTGAGCATATCGAGCGATCTCCCTGCAACCCGGATGCCAAGTGGCCCTCTCGGCCCTTGACATCCCTTTCGCAGCGGGGCATACTTACGCCAGGAGATGCGTAATGGTACCGGGGTGAGCACAGCCCCTCCGTCACCGTCGTTGGCGTTTCAAAAGATTCTGACGCCTTCTCCGGCGGAGCATCGCCTGGGAAGGCGTTTCCCTTACTAATGACCGAAGACCTCCGGCCATGCCGCCAGCATAGCTCTTGCATAGCGCCTCACCGGCCACGCATGCACCACGAGGGAGACTATGCGGAACCGGCCGATCTTGGTCATTGACGACGATCCCCAGTCCCGTGAGCTCGTCAGTGCTATTCTGGGCGAAGCGGACTTCGAGGTCCTTTCGGCCCCCGATGGTGCGTCAGGGATCGAGCTGGCGCGCACGGCGCGACCTGCTGTCATCATCCTGGATATGATGATGCCCGGTATCGACGGCATCAACACCCTGCAAACCCTGAAACGAGACCCTGTACTCAGGGATATTCCCGTGGTTACCATCACGGCCTCATCGGACCTGACATACGCCGAGAAGGCCTTTCGGGCGGGGGCGCTCTTTTTCCTGCCGAAGCCCTTTCGTGCCGCGAGCCTCCTCCGCGTCGTAGAGTTGGCCGCGGAGCGTGCTGAGAAAGACATCCCAATGCAGCGTCGGCGGCGCCATCCCCGCCACCCGTCAGAGATTTCAGTGTGGTGCTTCGTCCGCGGCGATGCAGGAACGACCCGAGGAGTGGTGGGGCACACAGGCAACGTGAGCCTCGGCGGCTTATCGGTCTTGTTGCCAGAGACGTTGGCGCCCGGAACTGCCCTTCGCCTCGGGCTGGGACTCCCCCAAGGCCCCATCACCGCCAGGGGCACCGTCGTATGGCATGATCCCCAGCCGAGAGGGGGCGAGAGATTCCACCACGGCGTTCGGCTCCTGGGATTTGCGGAGGATGAGGGTCTCTCACAGTATAGACGCTACCTTCGCCAGATAGCGGCACCTGCTGCGCAGTCAGGGTAACGCCAACGGTCCTGCAAGTCCCCTGCCCTGAACATCACCTCACCGATCCTGCTCACCTGATGTCGGCACACGCATTGCAGACCCAAGGTCCGTCCCTTGACAGCCCTCACTCAGTCGTGGATACTTGGGTCCACCGCAGGAGACGCCACCATCTTCCCTGGTGTGGACCCCTATCCGGCAGACCCGTGAACGCCCGAGGCCAAGCCACGAGTATGACTATGCAGAATCGTCCCATCCTCGTTGTTGACGGGGACCCCCAGTCCCGCAAGCTGGTTACTGCCGCCCTCACGGAAGCGGATTTCGAGGTGCTCTCTGCCCCGGATGGCTCGACGGGGATTGAACTGGCCCGGCGGGTGCGTCCCGCTGTCATCATCTTGGATATCATGACGTCCGCCACCGACGGCATGGACACATTGCAAGGCCTGAAACAGGATCCCGGTCTCAAGGATGTTCCGGTGGTTGCCATCACGGCCTCATCAGACTTGACGTGCGCCGATAAGGCCTTTCGCGCTGGGGCCCAGTTCTTCCTGCCGAAACCGTTTCGTGCGGCGAGCCTCCTCGGTTTGGTAGAGTTGGCCGCAGACCGGGCTCAGAAGACCGTCCCAATGCAGCG
>JAHFDE010000166.1 GCA_023249165.1 Candidatus Methylomirabilota bacterium
GGGTCTTGGTACACTTTTGGGCGGTTCCAGGAACTGGTGTGGAGCCCACAGGATGAAGTTGAAGCGACTTGTCCTCGCCATGGCCGTCCTCGTCGCGGCGAACTGTGCTCCCCACACCGATGAGACGGTCCGGGAGTACTTCGACGATGTGGGCATCACCGGGCGGGTCAAGGCGGCCATCGCCGGGGAGGGGGTCTTGAGCTACCTCAGCATCAGTGTGGAGACGTTCCGTGGGATCGTCCTCCTCTCGGGCTTTGTCGATTCCGAACAGCAGAGGCAGCGGGCCATCGAGGTGACGAGAGGTGTCGCGGGGGTGCGGGATGTGAGGCACCTCCTGGTGGTGAAGTATCTGGAGAAGCCATGAAGATCAGCAGAGATCGACAGGGCATTCAAAAGGAGATGACGGGTGACCGAGATCAAGCTACCAGACACCACTAACTGGGGCGAGCCCGATTGGGGCATTCGGGTGCCGGTTCGGGATGGAGGCGGAATTGACTTTCGGGACTGCTTTGTCGGCCGGGCAGGCCAGGTCCCGGACGAGGCCCCGGCCCACTTGGGACTTGCCCAGCGCGGCTCGGTGGTGGACCCCAACACCCCGCCTTTCGAGTTCCCGGTGAACAAGAAAGCGGTGGTCTGGGCCGACAACATCGCCGACCTGGTCGAGCAGGCCAAGCTGGGCCAGTGGAATGCCGCGACCGACATCCCCTGGGACAAGCTCCATCCCCTCCCCGCTGACCTGGAGCAGGCGGTCTGCCAGATCTGCACCTTCATGATTCAGAACGAATACCTGGCGCTTTACCTGCCCGCCAAGCTCCTCACCCGGGTGGACCCCCGTTTCACCGAGGTCGTGCTCTTCCTAGCAAGCCAGGTGGAGGACGAGGCGCGTCACGTCGAGGTCTTCACCAAGCGAGCGCTCGCCAATGGCGGGGGTCTCCAGTATGTCTCGGCGGCCACCGAGTGGTCCCTCAAGAGTCTCCTGACCCAGGAGGATTTCACCAGCGCCTCCTTCCTCCTCCATATTCTCGGAGAGGGAACCTTCATGGAACTCCTGAAGTTCCTCGAAGAGGTGGCTCCGGATCCTGTGACAGCCCAGGTCTTCAAGATGACCCGCCAGGACGAGGGCCGGCACGTAGGCTATGGCGTCTCCCACATCGCTTACCATCTGAAGCACGATCCCGCCCTGGTGCTGCAGCTCACCCAGGCGGCCGAGGCGCGGGCCGCCTTTCTGCGACAGGCCGCCGGGGCGAGTCCCTTTGTCCAGCAGGCCCTGGCGGTCCTCGCCGGTGGCGGCTCGGCCCCCGAGCAGATCGCCCACGGACGCGAGCGGGTCAAGGAGCTGTACAAGGAGATGCACGCCACGCGCGTGAAGCGACTCATCCAGGTGGGCTTTCAGCGGGGCATGGCCGAACGGATCTCCAACCTCCACGGCGGCGCCGTCCCCAACTTCATGTGACGAGGAATCGCGATGGGTGTCGTCCACAAGCAGATCGGCGGGGACAGAAACTTCGCATGGGAAGGGGTCGAGGCAGAACCCTATCAGGGGGGCGGGACCAGCGAGGGGAGCTGTCGCCACGTTTTGATCGGCCCCAAGGACGGAGCCCAGCACTTTGCCATCCGCTACTTCGAGATCCCCCCCCGCGGCCAATCGTCCTTTGAACATCATCTTCATGACCAGGGAGTCATGATCTTGAAAGGCCGGGCTCGCGTCCTCCTGGGCTGGGAGGTCCACGAGGTGGAACCCGGAGATATCGTCTATATCCCGCAGAACGAACAGCACCAGTTCGAGAACATAGGCGACGAGCCATTGGGGTTTCTCTGCGTCATCCCCTCCAAAGAGTGGCTCGCCAGGATCCAGACCCTGGGGCAGCGCTAGTGCCGTTCCAACCCCTTGCCCCGAACACCGGCAGGAAGCCAGCACGCCTCCTGGTACCGTTCCAAACTGTCTTCGTCAAGGCGAAGCAGTCCCCCATGCACCATACCTCCTTTGACAGGGGCAACCGAGACAAGCGGTAGGCGCAATACGTTGGAACGGCACTGGTATTGGTACCGGACGCCTCCTCCGTTCCCCTCACGGTCTCGCCCCCGGCTCCGTACGGGCCCCGGTCGATCGCACCCCTTTGATCTCCGTCGGAGGCTCGCCGCCCATCCGAAATTTCGCTGGCATCTCGGTCCCGCGCCAGCTAAGCTACCGGACACCAAGGTCGATGGAGCGGGCGAGCCTGCTTTCCTGAAACGCCGGGAGACACAAAGGGAGTGACATGGCAGAGCCGAAACAGCCCTGTCCCAAATGTGGCGGGTCTTCCTGGATCAATTATGGAAGGGAGGAGGACGAGGTCTTCATCTTCGCCCTCGTCGCAGGCAAACGGCCCGCGGATGGAGGCTTCGAAACGGACTTGAGCCGGGTGGTCACGGTGAGCCCCTTTAGCTGTCCGCAGTGCGGATATCTCGAACTGTATAAGATCTGAAAACCATCCTGCAAATCACCGGATCACCTGAACGCGGAGGGCGGCAGGCGGTCCCTCCGTGGATCGATCCCTCTCATACTGGACGGTGACCCACTGGCCGGGCTCGAGGGACCGCCTCGCGGGCCCCTGTGCGGTGATTTCGGTCTTGGGGGTTAACCGAAAGACATAATCGAGCAACCGCTCCTGCGAGCGCACCACGATATACCCCCGATCCCGATTCAGCTCAACGATTTGCCCCTGCCACTCCTGCACCTCCCGGGGGCCGAGCCAGGGCAGCGAGCACGCCCCTGCCCCAACGAGAAGACCCGCCAGCACAAGTGGTATCGCCCATCTCATGCGCGTATCATAGCAGCGACCGCAGGATCGGCCAAGGCCGGCTTTGAAGACCAGGTGATGGATCGAAGTCCTTGACAGAAGATCGAGAAGGAGTAAAATACAGATAATAAAGATCTCCGGGCCCCAGGGGGAGAGGGATGCAACTGGTGCTCTTCGAGGTCCTCTGGATGGGGGTCATAATGCTTGTCATCTGGCGAGCCGTCCGGAAGGCACGCCAGGAGGTTGAGGAGTAGCACCGAAGACCCGCGGCGCCAGGACGTGTGCGATAACAAGACGGCTGTAGCGAGCGGACGATGATTACCGAATATCTCTTTCTGAGTCCAAGCGGGGAGATCATCTGTAACCTGCAGGAGATCCGGCGTTACGTCGAAGAGCATTACCAGGACCGGCGCCTCTGTCCGCACTGCAACTGCTACTTGATCCCCACCGGGAGCCACCGACTCCTCTTCCGCGTGTACCACTGCGCCAACAGCATCTGTTCTGCCTCGCTCAAGACCTACCGCCTCCGGCCTTTCTGGCAGCGGAAGCCGGCGTAGCCTCGTGCCTGTTCCAACTATTGTCGCCAACTTTCTCTCTCCTGACGCCCACGACCATTTGGAACAACGCACGCCGTCAAATTCGGCTCATCACGTTGGAACGGCACTAGCCCTCTTCCGGGAAGAGGGGCTTGCCGCAGGCTGGGCACAGGGCCACTGAAGGGCCGGGCTTGGCCTCATCGATCTGCCCTGTCCATCCGCACGTAGCGCACCGTACCGGGAAATCCATATGCTCGATAGAGGGAGGAACTCACCGCCTCGATTCTAGTCCCAACCCAGCTCCTCCAACCGTTCCTCCCCGATCCCGAAATGATGGGCCACCTCGTGGACAACGGTCCGGCGAACCTCCTCCCGGATCTCACTATCATCCATGCAGCAGGACTCGATCGGGCCCTGAAAGATGACGATCTGATCAGGCATCAGTGGTGCTTCGACCCCCCGCTCTGTCAGCGGGACACCCCGGTAGAGACCGAGAAGGGTCTCCCCCGGGTCAAGACCCACCTCCTCCAGGTCTTCCTTGCGGGGCCAGGCCTCGATGACCACCTCCAGATTGTTTAACTTTTCCTGAAACAGGGGGGGGAGAGTGGTTAAGGCCTCGGCCACGAGTCGCGCGAATCGCTTCCGATCCATGGAAGACCCCCGGGGAGAACCCGGATCATCTTCCCTTGAATCATTTCACCTTGTCAACGCCCTTCCCCGTGTCATGGACCCGACGCCTTCCTCGACGCGCATTCCCGGGGTCTTCTCCCTTGCGATCCGAGACCGGATATGCTATCTGTCTAGCCATCGCATCATGCCCGCGGTGGACCCCATCGTCTAGCCTGGCCTAGGACACCGCTCTTTCAAGGCGGCAACGCGGGTTCGAATCCCGCTGGGGTCACCACTACTTAGGCGTTTCTGCTTTGCTCACTGTAAGTCTATTGTAAGAAGGCGCGGCCCCCGAAGCCTCCAGGGCCCCCTCTGGCGACGCTG
>JAHFDE010000037.1 GCA_023249165.1 Candidatus Methylomirabilota bacterium
GCCCAACGGAAGGGAACAGAGGCGGTCAAGAAGCTCCTGGATCCGCTTTCGGGACAGGCGATGGCCCGTCACGCGCTCGCCATCGTACGTTGTCATACGAAGGTCGATCGCTGCGAGGGTGGTAGGCGTGCCCGCGGTCGCCACCAGGATCGCCGCCGCCGGGATATTGAGAGATGGCAGAACCTGTCGGATGCTCTGCCGAATCGAGGTAGCTGCTGACTCCAGTTCTTCCCTGGAGGGCGGGTCACTTTTCAGATGGGCCTCGGTCAGCTTTACCACGCCGATGGGGAGGCTGACGGATCCAGTGACCCTTCCCTGTTCAAAGGCAGTGAACTCGGTGCTCCCCCCACCGATATCCACGATCAGCATGGTGGCATGGTCCGGTCCAAGGGCATGGGCCACCCCGAGGGCGGTCAAGGTCGCCTCGACTTCTCCTGAAATGACCACAAGATCGATCCCCGCCTCTCTCCGAGCGCGGTCGAGAAATTCCGCCCGGTTCTTGGCTTCTCGAGCGGCACTGGTGGTGACTGCAAGGACCTCTTGGACCCGGTGCTCCTTGGCCTTCTGGGCAAAGCGCTGAAGCACCCGGAGTGTGCGTTCCATCGGTGCAGGGCTCAGCGTGCCGGTCTCCTGGAGACGCTCCCCCAGGCGGGTGATGACCTGCTCCTGAAAGACGGCCCGATAGGTCCCGTCTGTGTCCGCATCGGCAACGAGGAGCCGTACGGTATTTGTTCCCACGTCAATCGTCGCGTACCTGCCCACTGCTCACCACCTATCGGTTTTGGCGAGGGGCGATGCTGGCCCCAGCCGCCCCTCGCTCCGCGAGTCCTGCGACCGCGGCAGGGTCGGGCCTGACCACAATCGTCTTCTCCTGCGTGATCAGGACCGTCCCGGCCTTGTTCCCCTTTGACCGCCTGACAAAGCGGACAGCGGTGTAATGGACCGGGACCTTTCCGGCGTTGCGGGCCTTGCTGAAGAAGGCGGCGAGCAGCGCGGCCTCGCGTAAGGTTCGCGGAGGGACCGTCTGTCCCTTCGGGTTTCGGACCACCACGTGCGAGCCGCCGTAGCCTTCGACGTGGAGCCACAGGTCGTGGGGACGCGCCAGGCGAAAGGTGAGATGTTCATTCCCCGCGGAACTCCGGCCCACCAGGATCTCCCGGCCATCGGTCGAGAGGTAGCGCCGCGGCTCACGCCGTGCTGCACCCTCGTCCTGAGGCCGGGGCAAGGGCGGTGGCGGCTCGAGGCGCCCGAGCCTATGGGCTGTCTTCGCCCTATCCACGGCCTCGGCGGTCTCCGCCTGGATGACTCTTTCCAGGGCCGACTCCCATTCTTTGAGTTCCCCTTCGGTCTCGCTGAGCCGGCGCTCGATGACGGGGAGTCCGCGCTTCACCTTTCGGGCCTGCTTGAAGTATCGCTCGGCGTTGGCATCAACCGAGAGGGCCGGATCGAGGGCGATCGTGAGGGACTGCCCTGCCTCGGCGTAGTAGTCGGGGACGGTGACCTCGGCGAGGCCGCGCCCGATGCGCTCGCGGTGGACCCGGAGGAGTTCCCCCTTCCGGCGAAGTTCCTCCCACCCCCGCGCCTCCGCCAGGTCCGCCAGAATCTTCTCGCGCCGCCGCGTGAGGCGCCGAATCCGCTGCCGGAGGAGCCTGCCGTAACGCTGCTGTGTTATCTTCCACTGCGGCATCATCGCTGGACTATCTTATCCGTGAGCGGGCGGCAAGTAAAGGGAGAGGGTGGCCGGTCCCGGGCGTCGTTGACGTTTGACAGGCGGCGAAAACTGCAGTAAATTAACGGTTACGTCGGGAAATCTCCTCAAGGGGGTCCGTGGGGTTCGTGAGGATCCTCGATGCGGCATCGGTGGCCTTCGCCGGGTGGCCTGGAGTGGTTGGGTCCCAATGCTCAAGAGCATGACCGGGTACGGCAGGGCGGAGGGTGCCACAGCCACTCACCTGTACACCCTTGAAATCCAGGCCTTTAACCACCGGTTTACCGAGATCCGGATCAAACTCCCCCGGGCCCTGGCGGCCCTGGAGCATGTGCTGCATCGCGAGGTCCGCGGACGGGTGCACCGGGGTCGCTTCGACGTCCACATTACCGAGAAGGTGCACGGCGAGCTGCCCCGGACGCTGCGCATCGACCGGGGGGCCATCCAGCAGTACGTCGCGGCTCTCAGGGAGCTCCAGCGGGAACTGGATCTCGGCGGCGAACTGACGATCGAGGCGCTGATAGGGCTACGGGATCTCGTCGGCCTGGAGGGCGCGGAGGTGGACCTGACGGAGGCGGAGGCGCTCGTCGCAGGACTGCTGCATCAGGCCCTGGATGAGGTTGAGTCGATGCGGAGGAAAGAGGGAGAGTACCTGGCCCGGGGTCTTGCGGTCGGCGTCAGCCAGATCGAGGCAGCGCTTGGGATCGTGGAGGGCCGGGTGCCTCACGTGGCCGAGGCCTATCGGGCTCGGGTGCACGAGCGCGTTACGGCCCTGCTGGGCGCCCCGCTGTCCGATCCGGATCGGCTCGCGCAGGAGGTGGTGCTCTTCGCGGACCGGTCAGACATCACCGAGGAGTGTACGCGCCTCAAGAGCCACCTTGCGCAGCTCCGGACGATCCTCGGAGGCGATGGTCCCCATGGTCGGCGACTGGAGTTCCTCTTGCAGGAGATCCACCGAGAGGTCAACACCATCGGGACGAAGGCAGCCGATGCGGTCATCTCCCCGGCCGTGGTGGAGATGAAGGCGGACCTCGAGCGACTGCGGGAGCAGGTCCAGAATATCGAATGAGGGCCCCGGGGGCCGAGGGAGGTGAGGGGCGTGGCGACCGAACTCCTCAACGTAGGTTTTGGGAATATGGTGGTCGCGAGTCGGATCGTGGCCATCGTCAATCCGAGTTCAGCCCCCAGCAAGCGGCTCAAGGACGACGCCAAGGAGGTCCGAAAGCTCGTGGATGCCACGAACGGGCGCCGCACCCGCTCCATCGTCGTGACGGATAGCGACCACGTGATCCTCTCGGCCATACAAACCGAGACGTTGGCCCAGCGACTGACGGGGAACCAGGGAGACACGGAGTCGTAGATGGGGGATCCCCGTCGGCTCCTGGTCGTGGTCTCTGCCCCGTCGGGCGCGGGAAAGACCAGCCTGTGTCAGGAGGTGGTTCGGCGGATCCCGGGTCTCGCCCATTCTGTCTCGTATACGACGCGCCCCTCGCGGGCCCACGAGGTCGGGGGTCGGGACTATCACTTCGTCGACGAGGCGACGTTTCAGCGCATGGTCAGGGCTGGAGATTTTGCGGAGTGGGCGAGTGTCCATGGCCATCACTACGGCACATCCCGGCTCCTGCTCGAGACCCATTTTGGGGCAGGGCAGGATGTGATCCTCGACATTGACACCCAGGGGGCCGCGCAACTCCGCCGGACGTATCCAGATGGTGTGTTTGTGTTTCTCCTGCCGCCGTCCTGGGAGGTGCTGGAGGAGCGCCTGCGGAGTAGGCAGAGCGACGCCCCCGACGAGATCGAGCGTCGTCTCCGAACGGCCCGGGAAGAGATGAAGCGTTATGGCGACTACACCTATGTGATCATCAACGATGTCCTGGAGCGGGCGGTCACTGATCTGTCCGCCATCATTGTGGCGGAACGGCACCGGAGCTTCCGCCTGAACTCTCGTGTGCGGGACCAGTTAGGCATTTGACATAGAGGAGGGAGACGACCGATGACACAGGTACCCCTTGAGGACATAATGGATAAGGTCGACAGCAAGTATCGGCTGGTGATCATCGCGGCAAAGCGCAGCCGGCAGCTCAATCAGGGGACAGCGCCCACTATCCAGTCCAAAGGGTATAAGCCGACCTATATCGCCCTGGAGGAGATGGCGGCGGGCAAGGTTGAGTACACCGCGGCCCCGATTGAAGAAGTGGCCAAGGCGGGGGTCTTCGCAGAGGCGGTTAAGCCCACCTGGTTCAGGGAAATTGCCCCCGAGGGGGTCACGACCGAGGAAGAGACGGAAGAGGAAGAGGAGCAGGAAACTGAGGAGACGGCCCCTGCTGAGGCGGAAGAGGCGGTGGCGGAGGTCGTCCCGACGGAGGTCGAAGGGGAGTTCGTCGATCTCGACCAGATAGAGAAGGGGAAAGAAGAAGAGGAAGAAGGATAGGGGAGTCGCATCCCGGTGGAATGAGTGATGATGATCAGCGGGGTCATCCTGGCGGGGGGACAGTCCACCCGGATGGGCCGTAACAAGGCGGTCCTCGAGATCGGGGGAAAACGCCTCATCGACCGATTGGTGAATGGACTGCAGGGGATCTTCCCAGAGGTCATCATCGTGGCGAATACCCCGGGCCTCTACGGTGACCTCGGTGTGCGGGTCGTCCCGGACCTCATCCCCGATAGGGGGTCCCTGGGCGGCATCTACACCGCCACATCGACCGCTACGCACTCGTGGGCCTTTGTGATGGCATGCGATATGCCGTTCTTCAACCCGGGCCTGATCCGGCATCTCGCGACGCTGACCCACGGCTGGGATGCGGTCGTCCCGTACACCGGCGATTGGGAGCCCCTCTTTGCTCTCTACGCCAAGACCTGTCTTCCCGAGATGGAGCGCCTGATCCGCTCCGGCGATCTAAAGATCGCCCGGTTCTTTCCCTCCGTCAGGGTCCGGCGGGTGGGCCTGGACGAGCTCGGGCCTCACGATCCCCAAGGGCTCAGCCTCTTTAATATGAACACACCAGAGGAGTTCGCCCGGGCCGAGGAGTGGTGGCGGCAGCTCACAGCGACGGCGTAGCATGCTCATCCTCGCTGCCAGATACCTCCTCCCGGTGAGCCAGCCCCCGATCCGCGACGGGGCGCTCCTCATTGAAGGGGCCCGCATCCGCGCCGTCGGGCCGCGGGTGAGTCTTTGCAGGCAGTATCCCGGGACGGCGGTGCGCGATCTGGGGGAGGCGATAATCCTCCCCGGCCTCGTCAACGTCCATACCCATCTCGAACTGAGTGTCCTTCGTGGAGATGTCCCTCCGGGTCATTCCTTCGTCGACTGGATCTTGAATCTGCTCCAGCGGAGGCGTGGCCTCTCCTGGGAGGCGTATGCGGCCGCTGCGGAGGAGGGAGCTGCCGAGCTCACCCGGTCCGGGACCACCTGTGTCGGCGACGTGACCGCGACGGGGGCGAGCCTTGCCGGATTGCGCAAAAGCGGCCTCCGGGCAGTGGTCTATCGCGAGGTGATCGGGCTGGACGATGCCGGCGCCGAGCAGATTGCCGAGACCCCCTTTGCACATCTGGCGGCGATGCGGGAGGAGGTCCAGGGGAGTTCGCTCGAGGTCGGCATCTCTCCCCATGCCACCTACAGCGTCTCGCCCGGGCTCTTCCGCGTGTGTCGTGACCTCCAGCAACGGTTGGGACTCAAGGCGGCGATCCATATCGCCGAGAGTTCAGCCGAGATCGAGTATCTTCGATCGGGGACGGGCGAGATCCGAACCCGTCTCCTTCCGGCGACGGGCTGGGGTGACGTTCCGCCGCCGGTTCTCGGGGCGACGCCGGTCCAGTATCTGCACCGACTGGGGCTCTTGGATCCGCAGTGCCTTGTGATCCACGCCGTCCACCTCACAGAGGCCGATCTCGAGATTTTGGCCCAGACCCGGGTCGCCGTTGCGCATTGTCCCCGGTCCAACGCGTATCTCGACGTGGGCAGAACGCCACTGAAGGCGCTCCGGGATCTCGGGGTTCCCGTGGGCCTCGGCACCGATTCGCTGGCGAGCGCCGAAAGCCTCAGCCTCTGGGACGAGATCCGTTTTGCCCATCGGGCGCATGGCGGTCTGCTCTCCCCCGCAGAGTGGATCGGGATGGCGACCGCGGGGGGCGCCCGGGCCCTGGGTCTTGACCACGAGATCGGGACCCTGGAAGCGGGGAAACGGGCCGATCTGACCGCCCTCGCCCTGGACGGACCGGAGGCTGACCCGTATGAGTTTCTGCTGCATGAGGCAAGTGCAGCAAAGGTCCTGCTCACCACGGTGGACGGGAGACCGCGGTACGAGAGGGAGGCGTCGTGAGACGACCCCGGGTCGGCAAGGTCCGCTACATCAACTGCGAGCCGGTCTATTCCGGGATCGAAGAGGGGGCCGTGGAGGCCGGCTGTGATCTGATCGAGGGGACTCCGGCGGAGCTGAACCGGATGCTCGCGCGGGGTGACCTGGATGTCTCGGTGATCTCTTCGTTAGCCTATGCGCAGGCTCCGGGGGACTTCCGGCTCCTTGCGGACCTGGCGATCGCGTGTGACGGCGCGGTGGGGAGCGTGCTCTGCGTGAGCCGACTGCCGCTTCAAGACTTGGATGGCGAACGCATCCTCGTCACCTCGGAATCCCTCACCTCGGTCTATCTCCTCCGGCTCCTGCTCCAGCGAAGCTACGGGGTCCGTCCGGTCTACCTTCGGGCGGAGGTCCCCGAGGAGTTTCCGGCGGGGGTGGCCGCGGGTCTGTACATCGGGGATCCGGCGCTGCGGGCGGCTCATGCGCGCCGATACCCTCATCGCCTCGACCTGGGGCAGGGGTGGAAAGAGCTCACCGGCCTCCCATTCGTTTTTGCCCTCTGGGCGGTCCGGGAGGAGTTTTACCGGGCGAATCCCGAACGCACACGGCGACTACATCGCGCGCTGCTCGCGTCGAAGGCGTATAGTCTGGGCAGGGTCGAGGCCCTCAGTGCCGCGGTCCATGGCCGGGTCGGCATCAGTGAGGAGGCCTGCCTGAACTATTTTCGCAAGCAGCTCTCCTTTGATCTCACGCCGAGGCACCTGGAGGGGTTCGAACAGTTCCTCCAGAGCCCGGAACTCGACGGGCTCGTCAGCCGTCCGGTTCCCTGGCGGTTTGTGGAGATGGGATGACGGAGTGTGAGGCGGTCCGGCGGATCGAGGCATATGTGGCGGCGAGGGACAAGGGATGAGATCAAGGGATGAAGGGCTTCGGCCGTGAGCTCAGCCGAACGGATGAAGGGAGCCAGAAAAGTCGATCTCCTCATCTTCGACCTGGACGGCACGTTGGCCGATACGCGGGCCGACCTCACGGCGGCAGTCAATCACGCCCTGGAGAAGCTGGCACTTCCCCCACTCTCCATGGAGCAGGTCTGCCGGTACGTCGGCGATGGCCTGGAGAATCTCCTGAGCCGGGCGCTGGGACTACAGTACGGCGACCTTGTGGACAATGCGGTGAGGCTCTTTCGAGACTATTATGGACTGCACCTGCTCGATCGGACCCGCCTCTATTCCGGTGTTCGGGAGACCCTCGAGCATTTCCGCGGGAAGCGAAAGGCCATCGTGACCAACAAGCCGCTCGCCTTCAGCGAGCGCATCCTCGTAGGCCTCGAGATCGAGAGCCACTTCGAGGTCGTCCTGGGCGGCGACAGCACAGTTCAGCGCAAGCCGCATCCGGAGCCTGCCCTCAAGGTCCTGACCCTCATCGGAGTCGATCCGCGGCTGGCCGCCATGGTTGGCGACAGCCCCGCGGACGTCGAGATGGCAAAACAAGCTGGGCTCTATAGCGTCGGCGTGACGTACGGCCTGCGATCCGCCGAGGAGGTTCGGGCGGCGGGGCCGGATCTGCTGCTCGACGATCTCACGCAGCTCCGCCATCATCTGCTCTGACGGCGACCGATGACCGGTATTGCGTGCGAGGTATTGGGTGTTAAGGTTTTGGGTCTTCGACCTCGGACGTTGGACATTGGCGGTGCGGGATCGGCTCCAGACCTGAGGCCATCGCGTTTCGAATTGGGAACTACCCGCGAAAGAGGAGTAACCCGGCGATACCAGCAATAGCGATAATCAAGGGTTCAGGGATTTTGAATCGCCAGACGATAGCGAGAGCGATCAGGGCGATGAGCAGCGTCGGGGCATCAAAGATGGCTCGACGCCCAAGGACGACGCAGGCGCCGGCAATGGCGCCGGTCGCTGCTGCGGTCACCCCATCCACGAAGGCCTTCACTTGTGGGTTGGCACCATGGCGCTTGAACCAGGGTGAGGGGATAATCACGAACAGATAAACCGGCATGAAGACGCCGATGGCAGCTAACGTCGCTCCCGCGAGTCCTCCGACGAGATAGCCGATGAAGCCGACGGTGATCACCACGGGTCCCGGGGTGATCATCGCCACCGCCACCGCATCCAGGAACTGGCGATCGTCGAGCCAGCCGTAGTGTTGCACCACCCCGCCGTAGAGAAAGGGCACGATGGCCAGCCCGCTCCCGAAGACGAAGGCTCCCGCCTTCGTAAAGAACCAGAGGATCTGCCACATCGTCTCCGCATTGGCCGGGGCCTTGAGCCCCTGGGTCAGGGAAAGCCACGGGACGAGACTGAGATGGACTCCCCGATGACGGACGAGTTGGAGCAGTCTCTCGGGTGGGGCTTTGATGAGGAGGGCGACGACTCCACCCAGAAGAAAGAGCCACACAATCTCTTCCTCGGCCCACGCTGTGGTCACCCCCAAAACGCTGAAGATGATCCAGAGCAGGACGTCTCTCTTGATGGTGAGCGTGGTCAACTTGTAGGCGGCCCGGACGATGATCCCAATGACCGCGGCGCCGATGCCGTAGAAGAGGGCGCGCATCCACCACAACCCGCCGTACTGGAGATAGAGGATCCCCAGGGCGACGACCATGAGGAAGGATGGGAGGATGAAGGTAACGCCTACCAGGGTTGCCCCCAGTATTCCGCCGCGCACGTACCCGAGGTAGATGGCGAGTTGGGCGGCCAGAGGTCCGGGGGCGAGCTGGGCCAGAGCGAGTCCCACCTGATAGTCCTCCTCGCTCGTCCATCTGCGTCGCTCGACCAGGTCTCGTTGCATGTACCCAGCGAGCGCGATGGGTCCGCCGAAGCCCAGTGCCCCAAGGTACAGAAAGTACAGGAGGAACCTCCAGAAGGGTACGTCTATGATAGCCGGGCGATCTCCTGGCCGATCCTTTGGTTCCATCCTATCTCCCTCATCCTGTCTTGTGGCGACACCAGGCGTACAGCGCGTCGTACATGGGGAACTCGAGTCGTAGTTTCTGGTGATCGTCCGGGCAAGAGAGATAGAACCCTTCGGCGATCGCCTTGAGTCCGGCGGCCTCCGGGACAATGTGTACGTCGGCTTCGATGTCGGCCCCGTGGACAATTTTGGCCAGCTCTCGGAGGACGGGGTCGGCAAGCCGAAACTCCTCGATGAGGACTTCGAAGCTGCACCTGTTCCCTCGATGCGTGTAATCCGCCCCCGGCGTATCGAACGATTTTCCCCCTTCCCGTCGCGCAACCTCCAGGACTTGTTCCTTTGGAACGAAGAGGAATTCGGCCTCGGGATCTATGAACTTCTTGATGAGCCACGGACAGGCCACTCGGTCAGTCTTTGCCCCCGCTCGCGTTACCCACTTCACAATTGCCCTCCTCCCCTTCGGGTCTGCTCCATTTCTCCCGCCCCGGTCGATGCCTGTCCAAAGTCTCCCGAGTTTTATGGCGTAATCAAATGCGTTCCCCTTCGGGGTGTCAAGGCCTTTCCCAGGGGCTGGTGGGCCCGCTGGAGAGAAGGGGCCCAAGGGCGATGTGTCGGCATCACGGCAGCTCCGTAGACCTCGCGACGGAAGGTGTCCTCGGCGTTCCGGAGGGTTGAAGGAATTCGCTTGTCGGGATCGGCCATTTTTTGATAGCGTTCATGTCTCCACGAGACGGACGATACCCGAGGAGATGGCAAGGAACCTTGAATCCTCGACGGCTCTAGGACAGTCTAACGCTTGGGGGACCGAGAGTCGTGGCGCCACAGCAATGGGAATCCAAGATTCATTTTGGCCCCGCTTCGGGGGACAATGGCCCGTTCCCTCACCTGGCGGAGGATGTCCGAAGGGGTTTGACCCGGATCCCCAAGGAGCTGCCGCCGAAGTACTTCTATGACGCGCGAGGCTCAGCCTTGTTCGAGCAGATCTGCGAGCTTCCGGAGTACTACCTGACCCGCACAGAGCGCGCCTTGCTCACTCAGATCGCCGGTGAAGTCGTTGCGTCGTGTCGGCCTGTCACCCTGGTTGAGTTCGGTTCGGGAAGCTGCCGCAAGACCCGCATCCTGCTTGACGCGATGGCGCGCCGGGGCCTCCTGGACTGTTATGTCCCGATCGACCTGAACGAAGATGTACTCCGGCAGACGGCGCAGGCGCTCAGCGAGGACTACCCGGGATTACGTGTCCAGGGGGTGATCGGTGACTTCGAGCAACCGGTGGAGATTCTCCCGACCGGGGGACCCAGGCTGGTCACCTTCCTGGGCAGCACCATCGGGAACCTCACCCACGATGGGGCCATCGGCTTTCTCCGCAATGTGGCTCGCCTGCTCGCTCCCGAGGATCGCTTCCTGGTCGGCACGGACCTCGTCAAGGACGTGAGGGTTCTGGAGCGGGCGTACAATGATGCCGCTGGCGTCACCGCCGCCTTCAATCGGAACATCCTTTCCGTGATCAACAAGCACCTGGACGGCCGTTTCGAGCCGAATCGCTTCGAGCATCTCGCCTTTTACAACAAAGAAGACTCGCGGATCGAAATGCATCTGGTCGCTCGTCAGTCGCATCAGGTCTCCATCGATGCCATCGATCTCACGGTGGAGTTTGCGAGGGGTGAATCGATCCGGACGGAGATCAGCTGCAAATATACCTCGGCGATGGTTGAGGCGATGCTCGCCGAGGCCGGCCTTCGCTTGCTCCGATGGGATACCGACAAGGATCGCCTGTTTGCCCTTTCGCTTTCCACTCTCCTGCATTAGAATCATCGTCTCACGGTCCACGTGGTCGTTTCGGTCCGCCCGCCCGCCGAAATCACTTTGTGTCGAGGCGTTTAAGCGGTCCGAGACGTGGGGATGCGCATGAGCGAACACTCCAAGACCACTGCCGCCGAGCTGGCCAAATTCTTGGTCGATGCGCGTGCGCGGACCCTCGCGCTGGTCTCGGATCTCACCGACGAGCAGTTGATGGGGCCTCGCCTGCCGATCGTGAACCCTTTGCTCTGGGAGATCGGGCACGTGGCCTGGTTCCAGGAGAAGTGGGTCTTGCGGCATCGCGCCAAGGAGAAACCCATTCGCGAGGATGGTGATGCGCTTTATGACTCGGCCCGTGTGCCCCATGACAGCCGGTGGGACCTGCCCCTTCCCTCGAGAGTCGAAACCTTGGCCTACATGCAGCAGGTGATGAACCGGATCATCGAGCGGCTCGGTGCGATCGAGTTCGACCGGGAGGAGATGTACTTCCACTATCTGGCCGTCTTCCACGAAGACATGCACGATGAGGCATTCACGTATACGCGGCAGACCCTGGAATACCCACGGCCCCGCCTCACCGCCCTTCCCGAAGGGCCCCGTGCTGGCCAGACCGGTGGCGGGCCGCTGCCGGGTGACGTGGAGATTCCCGGAGGGACCTTCCTCCTCGGGGCGACGCCGGAGCTCCCCTTTGTATTCGATAACGAGAAATGGGCTCATCCGGCCGTGATCCGACCCTTTCGCATCGCGCGCGCGCCGGTCACCAACGTTGAGTTCGCAGCCTTTGTGGAGGACAAAGGATATCTCAGGCGGGAGTGCTGGAATGATGAGGGGTGGTCGTGGCGCGAACAGGCCAGGGCCGAGCATCCGCTCTACTGGCGTCGCGAGGCCGGGGGACGTTGGTACCGTCTGTGCTATGACGAACTCGTTCCCCTGGAGGAGTATCACCCCGTCATTCACGTTAACTGGTACGAGGCCGAGGCCTACTGCCGGTGGGCGGGCCGGCGATTGGCGACCGAGGCCGAGTGGGAGGTGGCAGCCAGCGCCGAGCCATCGCCCGACCGCCGGACAGTCGGCGGGCGCAAGCGGACCTTCCCATGGGGCGAAGACCCGCCGTCGCCCACAGTGACCAACCTGGACGCCCGCGCCGGGGGGTGCATCGATGTCGGCGCCCTGGCCGCCGGCGAGAGCGCCTTTGGGTGTCGCCAGATGGTCGGCAACGTGTGGGAGTGGACGAACACGACCTTCGGACCCTACCCAGGCTTCGTGCCCGACCCCTACAAGGAGTATTCAGAGCCGTGGTTCGGAACGCGTAGGGTGCTGCGCGGGGGATGTTGGGCGACCCGCTCGCGCCTCATCCGCAATACCTGGCGGAATTTCTATCCACCCGACCGGCGTGACGTCCTGGCGGGCTTTCGCACCTGCGCACCCTGAGGAGTTCGCCATAGGCCGTTAGTTAACGTTCGCGCTTCTCGTTACTGGATGGCACAGATCGCGCTCGAAAAGGTCAGCAGGGTCTACGGCGACGAGAAGGCGCTTCAGGATATCGATCTCACCTTCGCGGACGACGTGACCACCGCGGTGGTCGGCCCGAGCGGCAGCGGGAAATCGACGCTGCTGCAAGTGATCAACGGGCTGGTCAGGCCGAGCCACGGCACGGTGTCCGTTTTCAGGGAGCCCATCGACTATGGGCGCCTGCCCGAACTGCGATTGCGGATCGGGTATGCGGTCCAGGGGACTGGGCTTTTCCCCCATCTCACGGTTGAGGAAAACATCACACTCCTCGCGCGCCTGGCCAAATGGGACGTGGAGCAAATCAAGGCCCGGACCGAGGAGCTTATGCGGCTGGTGAATCTGCCGGTTTCCTTCGCCCAGCGCTACCCGCACGAGCTGAGCGGGGGGCAGCAGCAGCGGGTGGGACTCTGTCGCGCCATGGTCTTGAATCCCCGGATCTTTCTCCTCGATGAGCCCTTCGGAGCCCTCGACCCCATCACGCGCAACGAAATCCAGCGGGAGTTTCTGCATCTGCAGCAGATGGAAGCACGCACCATCGTGCTCGTCACCCACGACCTTCGGGAGGCGCTGAAGCTGGCGCAGCGCCTCGTCGTCCTGGACCGGGGGAGCCTCGTGCAACACGGCACCTGCAAGGAGATCCTGGAGGACCCGGCCAGCGGATTTGTTCGGAGTTTCTTTCAGTCCCAGCTCGAGCAGTGACGTCGAGTGGATAAGATGCACACCGCGGTTATCTCGCTGGTCACATTCCTCTCCTTGCTTCTAGGCCCCGATCCTGCACGGGGCCAGACCGTCGTGGTGGGTTCTAAGCATTTCAATGAGGGGTACATCTTGGCCGAGATCAGCGCGCAACTCCTCGAGGATCGAGGGTTCCGGGTCGAGCGAAAGTTCGGTCTGGGGGGGACACTGGTCTGTTTCGAGGCGCTGAGAAATGGCGAGATCGGCCTCTACCCGGAATATTCCGGGACACTCGAACAGGCGATCCTCAAATTGCCCCATCGGGTCTCCCACAGGGAACTCCGGGAGATCCTCAAGCGTCGGTTTGACCTGGACCTGCTGGAGTCCTTCGGATTCAGCAACACCTATGCGATCGCGGTGAGCAGACGCCTCGCGCGGGTGCGGGGGTTGAAGACGATCAGCGACCTGGCCAAATTCTCGAACCTTCGTTTCGGCTTCAGCCACGAGTTTCTCAATCGCCAGGATGGTTGGCCCGGGCTGGCGCGGACGTACGGACTCCCCGCGCGGCCCGTGGGGATCGAACACGGGCTGGCCTATCACGCGATCCGAGAAGACAGGCTCGACGTCACGGATGTCTACTCCACGGATGGCGACATCAAGAAGTTCGATCTCGTCCTCTTAGAAGATGACCGGCGCTACTTTCCTGAATACCTGGCGGCACTCCTGGTCCGGGGTGGACTGGATGAGCAGATCAAGCGCATCCTCGGCGAACTCGCGGGCACCATCACCGCGGCTGAGATGCAAGGGCTCAATGGGCAGGTCCTCCTCGAGCGAAAGAGCTTTGCCGAGGTCGCCCAGCAATTCTTGCGCGAGGAAGGTCTGCTCCGAAGTCAAGGACAGGCGCTGTTAGGGAGCAGGTGGGGGACCCTGCTTTTTCGGGCGGCGACCCATGTCGAGCTCACCCTGATCGCCCTCGTCGCGGGTATGGCGGTGGCGATCCCCGGCGGGATCCTGATCTACCGACTGCGCGCCATCTCGAAGCCGGTCGTTTACCTCGCCGGATTGCTGCAAACCATCCCCTCCATCGCCCTGCTTGCGTTCATGATTCCCTTTTTCGGCATCGGGGCGAAACCGGCCATCGTAGCCCTGTTTCTCTACGCCCTGCTCCCGATCCTGCGAAACACCGCCGCAGCGCTCTTTTCGATCGATCCGGTCCTGAAGAGAGTCTCGGTTGGGATGGGACTCACCGCATGGCAGCGCCTGCGGTACGTCGAACTGCCCCTGGCCGCCCCCACAATCCTGGCCGGCATCAAGACCGCTGCGGTCATCAACATCGGCACGGCCACGTTAGCCGCCTTCATCGGCGCCGGAGGGCTGGGCGAGCCGATCGTGACCGGGCTGGCGTTGAACGATACCACCCTGATCCTTGAAGGGGCGGTTCCAGCCGCCCTGCTGGCGATCGTGACCGAATGGGGCTTCGAGGGGCTGGAAAAGCTGTTGATCCCCAAACACCTCCTGCAGAAGCCCGCCGAATAGCACTCTGGCTTAGTTACGTTGCTTGTTCTCCTCACACCATTCTGTCGGCCCGAGCTGCGTAACTGTACAATGAATGCATGTGTGGTAGCATCCCTTGCCAGACGTGAGGGAGCGGGGGACAGCCTCAACTAGGCGTAAGGTCATGATTTGCAGGGCTAATTGTTGGCGCCTGGCCTTATGGCACACGCCTTGCTCGGCTCCGTAGTGGCTGTCCTCGCTTCATCACGCCTAGGCGGAGAAGTGGAAGGGGAAGATGCTGAGGGAAAGTGGATTTCTGAGACGGCTGCGCAAAGAACTCCCGGTGTGGGTCCAGCAAGGCTGGGTCACGCCGGGGAGCGAACAGCAGATCCTCGACCATGCCGCCGCTCACCGCGGCCCCGGCGTTCGATACCTCCCCCTGGCATTTTCGATTCTCGGGGTCCTGCTGCTGGGTGCGGGGGTCATCACCTTCTTTGCCGCCAACTGGAGTGTTATGCCCAAGGTCGCCAAGCTCACCCTGGTCTTCGGCAGCATGGGGCTGGCATACGCAGGGGCGGGCTATGCACTGAAATATCGAGAGGCTCCGCAGCTCGGCGAGGCGCTGCTCTTGCTCGGCGTGATCCTCTTCGGCTCCAACATCATGCTGATCGCCCAGATTTACCACATCGACGCCCACTATCCGAACGGGATCCTGCTATGGGCCCTGGGCGGTATGGCGACGGCCTATCTCATGCACTCGCAGCCAGCCATGATTGCCGGCATCGCGCTCGCCGTCCTGTGGACCGGGATGGAGACCTTCGGATTCGACCGGAGTTTGCATTGGCCCTTCCTGATCCTATGGGCCTCGTGCCTTCCCGCCATCCATAAGAAGAGATGGATGCCCGCCTCACACGTGGCCATGATCGGCCTCCTGCTCTGGAGCTGGTTTACCTTTCAGCAT
>JAHFDE010000167.1 GCA_023249165.1 Candidatus Methylomirabilota bacterium
GATGTCCGACCCCTTGGATTTTGCCCTCGACGGTCAGGCCGGCGGCGATGACGGAGTCGTTCTTTGTGGAGGCCTCCTGCACCGGTCGGCGCGACTCGGGAGACTGCGGGATGCCCTCGGGTTCCTTGGCAGACTTGCGACCTTGGTCTTTCTCCAGGTATTCCTTCCACAGTGCCATAGTGAAGTCCTCCTTACCTGTGGTCATAGACCCGCCTCGCTGATTGCCTTCGTTCCACTGGCTTCCAGCCCTTGCTCGGAAAACAACGCCCTCTCGGGACATAGTTCATCCCGGGAGGGCGTCTGGGTGCTGGGTACGCCGTCGATCGTGCTGCAGGTGGGCTTGAGCCTATGCCTACCCCGGTTCCATGCTGCTACTGCCTACGGGAAGCTGGCCGGTCCCTGCGTTACTGTTTACCCACGCGACAACCCGAGGGACGCTCGGGAGGTGCCTACAAGGCAAGGCAGATTCCATGCCAATTAGAGGCGCTTCACCTGAGCCCGGTGGCATGTTCCCGATTTTCCTTGCTTCGCTCAAGACGCCCAAGGGGGCGTTGAGGGGCAGCCCCCTTTACACCGTTTTTCTCCTCGGGGATTGTATCCCCTCTTGAGGTGTCCGTCAAATCGGGGGTAGCACTGCCTGTCCCCTTTGCCTCTTTCAAGGTCATAAAGAGAATCTCAAGAGAGATACGGGAAGGGAGAATTATGGGCAGGTTTCTTCAGCGGGCCTATCCGGCTTCCAGCCCGTGCTTTTTCATGCGAGTGCGAAGCTGCGTCCGGCTGAGGCCCAGGAGCTTGCTGGTTTTCGACTTGTTGTACTTCGTCTGCTCCAGCGCCTTGAGGATGAGCTGTTTTTCCAGATCTGGCAAGTTGATTCCGCCAGGGGGCAGCCCCACGGCCTCCCCGCTCGTGGGTTGCCGCCTGGGTCGCTCTCTGAGCGAGAGCGATAGCTCTTGGGCAGTCACGACCGTTCCTCGACAAAGGATCACCGCCCGCTCCATGACGTTTTCAAGCTCGCGGACGTTTCCCGGCCAATGGTAGCTGGTGATCAGCTCCCTGGCCTCGGTGGACAGCGAGGTGACCTCCTTGCGGAGCTCTCGACCGGACTTGTGAAGAAAGTGTTGCGTCAATGGAATGAGGTCCTCCTTCCGCTCGCGTAAGGGCGGAAGAGCGATGGGGTAGACGTTGAGGCGGTAGAAGAGATCGTCCCGGAACCTTCCCGCCTCCCTGAGCGCTTCGAGGTTCTGGTTGGTCCCCGCGATGACTCGGACGTCCGTCGCGATGGTCTCCGTTCCCCCTAACCGCTCGAATTCCTTCTCTTGCAAGACTCGCAGAAGCTTGACCTGGACCTCGGGCGGGATATCACCGATCTCGTCCAGAAAGATCGTTCCGCCATCCGCCAGCTGAAAGCGGCCGATCTTTCTGGAAACGGCCCCCGTAAAGGCCCCCTTCTCATGGCCGAATAGCTCGCTCTCGATGAGGCCGGTGGGCAGCGCGGCGCAGTTCACCTTGATCAGCGGGCGGTCTTTTCGGCGGCTGAGATTATGAATGGCCCGGGCGATCAGTTCCTTGCCGGTCCCCGTTTCGCCGGTCAGCAGCACGGTCGCACCGGTTGCGGCGACCTGCTCGACCTTTCGCAGGACTCTCTTGATCGCCGGAGACGTCCCGATGATTTCTTCAAAATTGTACTCAGTCTTAAGTTCTTCTTGTAGATAGACATTCTCGAGCTGCAGTTTGTTCAGTTCGGCCTCGGCCTTCTTCCGTTCGTTGATGTCCCGCAGAATGACGGTGTAGAGTTTTTGCCCAGCCGCTTCCACCTGCGAGATGGTCCCTTCGATGGGAAACTCATGGCCATCGGCACGCAGGGCGGTGAGGCCGTCGGGGATCCAGCGGTAGGGTTTGGCCTTATCGCCCTGTTCGAGGGCCGTGACATGCTCGGTGAGCACGCGGCGGAGCGGGTCGGAGAGAAACTGGCCGACGGGCTCCCCGATCGCTTGCGCTGCGGGGCGGCGAAACACGGTCTCGGCCGCCCGATTGAAAAGTCGGATCTGCTGCTGCCCATCAATGGTGACGACGGCATCCATAGCAGATTCCAGGATGCGAGCCAGCCGTTCCTCACTCTCGCGCAACGCCTCCTCCGCCCGCTTCCGGTCGGTGATATCTTGGACGGTCCCTTCGTAGTAGAGCACCGCGCCCCTTAAATCGCGGACAGCGCGCGCGCTCTCCGAGATCCATATCGCACTGCCGTCTCTGCGATACACCTGCGACTCGAGTCCCGACACAGCGCTCTGTTCCTGCAACAGACGGATGAACTCGGCACGACGGGTGGGTTCTACATACAGTTGCGGTCCGATATCGGTGAGATTCTCGACGAGTTCCTCGGGAGACTCGTACCCATACATGCGGGCCAGGGCAAGGTTGGCGCTGATGTAACGCCCCTCTGGCGTGGTTTGGAAGATGCCCTCGACCGCATGCTCAAAAATGCTGCGATATTTTGCTTCGGCCTGCCGCAGCGCCGCTTCCGCCCGGGACCGTTCCGCGATTTCCCTTCTCAGATTCTCGTTGGCGACCCTGAGTTCGGCCGTGCGCTCATCGACGCGGATCTCCAGGTCATCCTTCGCCTGTAGGAGTGCCGCCTTGGCCTGTGTGCGCTCGATCACCCGCCCGAGCTGCGTACCAATGTGCGCCATCACTTCCAATAGCGGCTCGTCAGGCTCGATGGCCTCGGCGGAGAAGAACTCGAGCACCGCCACCACTTCGGTCCCCACCAACACCGGAAATCCGAAGCCTGCTTTGACGCCGATGTCCTTTGCGAACGTGGCCCGCGGAAAATTCGGGTCCTTCGTCACATCGATAATCCACGCGGGCCTTCCACTGGCCAGGACCCGCCCCGGCAATCCCACGCCCGGGGCGAAGCGGGTCACCTCGGTCACCTTCCGAAAGGTCTCGAACCTGTTGGGATGATCAAAATGCCAGAGTTCCGTCGTAACGAGTTCGCCTGTACCATCGGCGGCGAGCATGTACGCGTGACCCACCGGCCATTCGGTGAGGATGCATACCTCGTCGAGACAGACCTGTATCGCTTTGTCGACAACGGAAGCCTCGTTGGCGGCGACCGCAATTTTCTGAAGTAAACGAACATACGCGGTTTGCTCTTGCAGTGCCTTTTCTGCCTGCTTGCGTTCGCTGATATCGCGAACGATGCTGCTGAAGAGATACTTACCATTTTCCTGGCGGATAGCGCCGAAGGAGATTTCGATCGGGATTTCACGCCCACTGCAGTGCAACCCAGTGAGCTCCAGTCCCTCCCAGGAGATGCCTTTCTGTCCCGTATCGATAAACTTCGCAATCGCCGCAATATGGCGCGACCGCAGCGGTTCGGGCATGAGGAGCGTAAGCGGCTGACCGAGCAGCTCGTCTGCGGCGTATCCAAAGACCTTTTCCGTGGCGGGATTGCCATAAGTGATCCGGCTGTATTCGTCAATAGTGATAATCGCGTCGGTCGCGGATTCTGCGACGACACGGTACTTCTCTTCGCTCTCGCGCAGCGCCTCCTCTGCCTTCTTGCGCTCGGTGATGTCACGGATAGCGCTCGAGATCAGGACTCCCTCCTCGGTCGCGAGGGGACTCAGGCTGATCTCAGCGGGAAACTCGCTCCCGTCCTTACGCCGGCCGTAGAGGTCCAGCCCAGAACCCATGGGGCGAGCACGAGGATGGGTGAAGTAATCCGCGCGGTGGTGCGTGTGTTCCCTCCGGAAGCGTTCAGGCACCAGGATCTCGACTGACTCTCCGAGCAATTCCTCCCTGGAGTAACCGAACAGTCTCTCTGCTTGCTCGTTAACCAGGACGATCTTCCCATGCTGGTCGGTGACGACCATGGCATCCGGCGCGGACTCGAAGACCTTCCGAAACGTATCCCCTGGCTCCCTTGTCCCCTCATCTTTTTTCATCTAGCACCTCGGCACCCTTTCGTGCACCCAGTCCGGGTGCTCAGATTTAACCACACTGTTCAGAAGTGAACAACCCCAAAATATGGCTGAAAATTCAAGGCTTCTCCGGCCCGCTAGGGGTACGCGCTGTTCAATCCTGTACATCCCATGGCTGGCACCTCGTTCTCGCACATATCAGTTTTAATCAGTATTTTCAATGAGTTATGGCTGACAGTTCTTGCTGGCATGGCCCTTGCGATAGGAAAGGGGTGAACGGCGCATCACCAGGACAGGGAAAGCCAAAAAGTGGGACCCGAGAGAAAGGGGGGAAGCTCGATGAGACAGAGGCTGTTACACAGA
>JAHFDE010000038.1 GCA_023249165.1 Candidatus Methylomirabilota bacterium
ATAGGCGGCAGCCCGGCCGAGCTTCACCACTGTCTCCGGCGTCATCGGCTCTTCGTTAGCAACGCCGCGCACCCCGTCGGTCCCAAAGAGCTTCCCCACGAACCGCGCTCCTCCGCTTCTACCGCCCTTTGACAAGACTTCGGCGAGCCGCTCGGCCTGAGCTCGGGCCGAAGGCTCAGTCGAGCCGCTCAGGGCTCATGCCCCCCGAATGGCTTCGGTCATTCGGGCGACCCGGACCATGGCCCGGACATCGTGGACCCGGACGATATGGGCACCCTGCCAGATGGCCACGGCGACCGCAGCCGCCGTTCCCTCCGCCCGCTCCTCGACCGGCAGATCCAGGACCCTCCCGATGAAGGACTTCCGGGACGGCCCGACCAGGATAGGCTTCTTCAGCCCGTGAAGCCCCGGCAGGCATTTCAGCAAGAGCAGGTTGTGCTCGACGCTCTTCCCAAAGCCTATTCCGGGATCCACCACGATGGCCTCAGGATGGACGCCGGCCGCCTCGGCCAGGAGGATCCGCTCCCTGAGATATTCTCGAATGTCCGCCAGGAGGTCGCTGTACCGCGGATCCTGCTGCATGGTCCGGGGCGTCCCTCGAATGTGTGCCAGGATGAGACCGGCCCCCGCCTCTGCCACCACCGACGCCACGCGAGGATCGAAGCCGAGGCCGCTGATGTCATTGATCAGATCTGCCCCCTCCGCCAACACCGCGGCCGCCACGTCGGCCTTGGTGGTGTCCACGGAGATGGGCACGGGAAGTTGGTCGACCAGGTGCTTGAGAGGCGGAAGGATCCGGCGAAGCTCCTCTTCGGCCGAGACCGGCAGGGAACCCGGTCGCGTCGACTCTCCGCCCACATCGATCAGATCGGCCCCCTCCTCGACCATCTGATGGGCGTGCTCGACCGCCCGGCCCGGATCGAGATGCCGCCCCCCGTCGGAAAAAGAATCGGGGGTCACATTGAGGACCCCCATGATCCGCGTGCGGGCCGCTACGTCGAGGGAGAAGCGCCGGCACCGGAGCAGGGGCAGCCGATCGCCGGGAGGGGCCCAGGTCTCAGGCGGGTACCCCGGTGATGATGACATCGATCTCCGGTCCCTCCAGCACCTCCCGCTCTAACAGGGAAGCAGCCAGGGCGTGGAGTGCTCCGATCCGGGATTTGACCAGCTCCTTGGCCCGCTCATACGCCTCGATGACAAAGCGGCGGACTTCCTGATCGATCTCCTGGGCCGTCTGTTCGCTATAGTCCTGATGCTGGGCGATCTCCTTCCCCAGGAAGATCATCTCCTCCCGCTTCCCAAAGGTCAGGGGACCCAGCTTCTCGCTCATCCCCCACTCACACACCATCTTGCGGGCGAGATCCGTGGCGCGCTCCAGGTCGTTCCCCGCCCCGGTGCTCATGTGCCCCAGCACCAGCTCCTCCGCCACCCGGCCCCCCATGAGGATGGTGATATTGTCCAACAGATACTCCCGATGGTAGTTGTGCTTCTCGTCCATCGGCAGCTGCTGGGTAATCCCGAGGGCCCGGCCTCGCGGGATGATCGTCACCTTGTGGATCGGATCGGTCCCTGGGATGAGCCTGGCCACCAGAGCATGCCCCGCCTCGTGATAGGCCGTGGCCCGTCGCTCTTCCTCACTCAAGATCAGGCTCTTGCGCTCCACCCCCATGAGGACCTTGTCCTTGGCGCTCTCAAAGTCCTTCATCTCGACGAATTTTTTATCCTCCCGCGCCGCCAGGAGGGCCGCCTCGTTCACGAGATTCGCCAAATCCGCCCCGGAGAACCCCGGCGTCCCTCGGGCCAGGACCGCCAGGGTTACATCGGGTGCGAGGGGGATCTTCTTGACGTGGACCTTCAGGATCTCCTCCCGGCCACGAATGTCGGGCCGCGCCACCACCACCTGTCGGTCGAACCGCCCCGGCCGAAGCAGCGCCGGGTCCAACACGTCGGGCCGATTGGTGGCGGCGATAAGAATCACCCCTTCGTTCGACTCGAAGCCATCCATCTCGACCAGGAGCTGGTTCAGCGTCTGCTCCCGCTCGTCATGGCCGCCCCCAAGTCCCGCCCCCCGATGCCGACCGACCGCGTCAATCTCATCCATGAAGATGATACAGGGGGCATGCTTCTTCCCCTGCTCGAAGAGATCGCGGACCCGAGAGGCCCCGACGCCCACAAACATCTCCACGAAGTCCGATCCAGAGATGGAAAAGAAGGGGACATTGGCCTCACCGGCAATGGCGCGGGCCAGCAAGGTCTTCCCCGTCCCCGGCGGCCCCATGAGCAGGACCCCCTTGGGGATCCGACCACCGAGCTTCTGGAACTTCTGGGGGTCCTTCAGAAACTCGATGATCTCTTGCAGCTCCCCCTTGGCCTCGTCCACGCCCGCCACATCCGCAAAGGTCACCCGGTTCTGTTTCTCCGTGAGGAGTCGGGCCCTCGCCTTTCCAAAGGAGAGGGCCTTGGCGCCTCCGCCCTGCATCTGGCGCATGAAGAAGACCCAGACGCCGATGAAGAGGAGCATCGGCAGCCAGTTGAGGACCAAGCTCCACCAGGGGGTCTGTTCCACGGGCTTGACAGAGATGACCACCCCCTGCTTGCGGAGGCTCGGGACCAGCTCGGGGTCCTCGGCGGCATAGGTCTGGAAGGGGGTGCCATCTTTGAGCTTTCCGGTGATGGCCGACCCCTTGAGCTCGACTTCCGCGACCTCCCCCTGCTCGACCCGCGCCAGAAACTCGCTGAAATTGAGCTCCTTCCTTCCCGTCTGACTCTGGCTGAAGATGCCGAAGAGGAGGATCATGCTCAGGATGATCACCAGCCAGAGGGCCATATTCTTCATTAACGGACTCAACTCCCAACCCTCCTTCGCGTCCGGGACTGGGCGCCACCAGGGCACCCATCACCTAGGAGTATAGTATAGAAAATAGCATATCACTCACGAGATGCCAAGACCCATGGGCCAGGCGACGCGTCCCCGGGGCCTCCCTCGCGGTGCAATGTCAGGACCAACACCTGCTCGGTCGCTCCCCCCACTCGCCCCCGTTCATCGATCCGCAATCCGGACACCCACAGAATCCCCTGCTGATCCGTGACGATGGGGACCTGTTCCCGCCTCTCCCGGGGGACCTTGGCATCGACGAAGAGGTCTTGGAGCTTCTTGCTCCCCTTGAGCCCCAAGGGGTGAAAGCGATCGCCCGACCTCCAACTGCGTACCTCGAGCGGAGGAAGGACCTGCTTCCAGTCCACATACGCCCGCTCTGGTCCGGCAGCCCGGAGATCGGTCATCGGCACGGTCTGGATCGCGGCCTCCACCCTGACCCCCCACCCGGGGATGAGCACCTCGCCGGGCACCGGCAACTCTTCCCGGACTGGTGGAGAGCGCCACTCCGGGCGACGCCTCCCCACATAGAGGAATCCGTGAGACCTCCATGCCCTCAGGTTCTGGGGAAGCGATGCCGCTCCAGGACCACCGGGCGTCGTCAGTCTGTCGACCGCCTCGAGATGGGGGGCGGTGAGATACGCGCCCGGGGTCACACTGCGAATCGCCCGCTCGAGAATGCGGCGTCGAATTGCCGGCGCCAAGGCCTGCAGAGAGCTCAGTCTCAGGCAGATCCTTTCCCCCTCGATACCCACGAGCCCCTTCAAGGATTCCCGGGCAACCTCATCAAGATAGGATTCGTCCTCGGCGACCAGGGCCGCCATGCGCGCGAGGCCCCTCGCCACCGAGGGATTGTACTCCCGCTCAAGCAACGGGAGGAGTCGCCACCGGATCCGATTTCGGCGGTAGCGGAGGTCCCGATTCGAGGGATCCTCCACGAAAGAGAGCTGATACGCCTTGACATAGGCCTCGATCTCCTCTCGCCCCACTCCGAGCAGCGGCCGAATCAGGCGCCCATCGCTGAGCGGCAGCATCCCTCTGAGTCCCCGAAGCCCCGAGCCCCTGAGGAGGTGAAGAAGGACCGTCTCTGCCTGGTCGTCCCGGTGGTGCCCCAAGGCAATCTTGGTCGCCCCCACCCGGGATGCCACCTCCTCAAGAAAGCGGTAGCGCGCCCGCCGGGCCTCCGCCTGAAGCGACCGGTCGCGACGCCCCTCCCGCGCCCAGGTCCCCGTCGTCACCGGCAGGCCCCACGAGGCTGCGACCCTCTCGACAAAGAGGGCATCCTGTCGGGAGGTCTCCCGAAGGCGATGATCGAAATGTGCCACGGTGAGCTCGAGGGACCACGGCCCGCGCAGTCGGAGCAGGCAGTGAAGCAAGACGATGGAGTCGGCGCCGCCCGAGACCGCCACCACCACCCCTTCTCCCGGCTGGAGAAGCCGGTGCGTCGTGATCGCTTGTTGAACCTCGGAGAAGACCTCCTCTCGCACAGGCTCCCCTCCTTACCGCCGATCATAAGGGGCTCGCCGGATCACTGTCAACGCCGTACCCCGTGGGCGAAGGGACATTCCTGTTGAAAAATCGCGATCTCCCTGATACCTTACGGACGCAGGATGGAGTGAGGAAGACGATGGCACCTGCCCCTCCGGAGATAGCCAAACCGACCGTCCTCGTCGTGGACGACGAGCGCCTCATACGGGAATTCTGCACCGACATCCTTGGCCAGGCAGGCTTCCAGGTCCGGACGGCCGCCGACGCTCAGGAGGCCCTCGGGGCAGCCCAGGCAGATCCCCCCGCCGTGATCCTCCTGGATGTGATGCTGCCCGGGATGAGCGGGGTCGAGGCCCTGGTCCACTTCGGCCGGGTCGCCCCCTTGACTCCGGTGATCATGATCACCGCCTATGCATCATTGCAGAGCGCCATCGGATCCGTGAAGCACGGCGCGTACGATTATATCCCAAAACCGCTCGAACCGGAGGCGATCGCCGCCGCGGTCAGGCGGGCCGAGGCGCACCACCGCGTCCTGGTACAGAATGATCGGCTCGTCCACACCCTGCACGAAAAGGTGGCCGAGCTCAGCCGTCTCCACCAGCTTACGCACGAATTGGCGGCGGACCTGCGCGAGCGGATCGAGGCGCGCACCGCCGAACTCCACCGGAGCGAGCGCCTCACCGAGAGCATCATCAGTCACCTGGCCAGCGGACTGATGGTGACCGATTCGGGCGGAGTCATGACCCTGATCAACCCCCAGGGAGCTCTCGCCCTGCGCTGCGACGCCGCGGATCTCATCGATCGCAAACTGACCGACCTCTTTCCCAACGGGGGCGAGTTGTTGGAGGTCCGCGGCGAGTCCAGTCACCGAGAGCTCGAGCTGGCCCTCCGGGACGGCAGCACCATCCCCCTCGGCTTCACCAATTCGTACCTCACGGATGTCCGGGGGAATCGAGAGGGGGTCATCGTCATCTTCCGGGATCTGAGTGAGATCAAACAGCTCCAGGCCGAGCTGCGCCGCAAAGACCGCCTCGCCGCCATCGGTCAGGTGGTGGCGGGCGTCGCCCATGAGATCCGGAACCCCCTCTTTGGGATCACCTCTGTGGCCCAGATCCTGAAACGAGAGGTGGCCCTTCCTTCAGCCCATCAAGAGCTGGTGGACGCGATGCTCTTTGAGACTCAGCGCCTGAATGCCCTGGTGAGCGATCTCCTCCTCTTCGGGCGGGAGTCGCGTCTCGAGCTGAGACCGACCGATCTCCACCAGCTCCTGGACGCGTGTTGCCACCTGTACGCCGGAGAAATCCGCGAGCGCTCCATCCGTCTGCACAAGGCCTATGATCCCCCCCTGCCCATGCTCCTCGCGGATTCGGACAAGCTCAAACAGGTCGTCTTGAATCTCTTGAAGAACGCCCTCGAAGCGACTCCCCCCGAGGGGACCGTGACCGTGCGAACCGAGGGCCATCCAGTGGAGAGACAGGGCGAGACCGACCAGGTGAAGCTCACTATCAGCGACACCGGGTGCGGGATCCCCCCTCAGCATCACGACCGGATCTTCGACCTCTTTTTTACCACGAAACCCCGGGGAACGGGCCTGGGGCTTCCGATTTGCCGACGCATCGTCGAAGACCACGGCGGGAGGATCTCCGTCGAAAGTCGCCCGGGAGAGGGAACGGCCTTCATCGTCGAGCTCCCCCTCCGTCCCGGCGACCGCTCACCGATGACCGATCGGGTCAGTTCATAGTTCACGGTTCGTGGTTCATGGCAGGATCAGACTCTTTAGTCAATCCACCCTGAACTCTGAACGACTCGACTGAGCGGTTCGACCGAGCTCACCGCCCTGAGCACGTCGAAGGGCTCGTCGAAGTCCATGAACCGGACTTCAGTCGTCGGACTTCGGCGAGCTCAGTCGAGCCGACATCGGACAGCGGACACCGGAAGGACAAGATGCAGCCGACACTGGTCATTATCGATGACGAGTCCCTGATCCGAAGGGTCCTCCGGCACCATTTTGAGCGGAAGGGGTACCGGGTCCTCGAGGCCTCTACCGCCTCTGAGGGGATTCATCTGGTCCGAGAGGAGGCCCCCCATGTGGTCCTCTTGGACCTCAAGCTGCCGGACGTGGATGGCCTGACCGCCCTGGACCAGATCAAGGAAAGCCAGCCCGATAGTGCTGTCATTGTGCTCACCGCCCACGGGACCTACGAAAAGGCCGTGGAGGCCGTGAAGCGTGGCGCCGAAGATTTCCTGATCAAGGAGCCCGCGGAGGGAAACCTGGCAGCCATGGAGCTCCGGGTGTCGAAGGCGGTGGAGGGGCTCCGGAAAAACCGGATCCGTTCCTACTACCGACAGCATTTCCGGCGACGGGCGACGGACCGCGACGCAGCCATTCCTGGCGAGCATCCCTCCATCGTCGAGCTCAACAAGCTCGTGGATCTCGTGGCTCAGAACCCCTCCACGACTATCCTCATCACGGGAGAGAGCGGGACGGGCAAGGAGCTGATGGCCAAGGCGATCCACCAGAAATCAGGCCGACGAGACAAGTCCTTTGTAGAGATCAATTGCGCGGGCCTCTCGGAGAATCTCCTGGACTCGGAGCTCTTCGGCCACGAACGGGGGGCATTCACCGATGCCAAGTCAATGAAGCGGGGCCTCCTGGAGGTGGCTGACGGTGGCACAGTCCTCCTGGATGAAATCGGCGACATGCCTCCGGCAGTCCAGCCCAAGCTCCTGCGGGTCCTGGAGGCTCGGACCTTCAGGCGGGTCGGGGGTCTTTCGGATATCTCGGTCGATGTGCGCATCATCACCGCGACCAATAAGGAACTGAAGAAACTGGTGGAAGCCGGCAACTTTCGAGAGGACCTCTACTACCGATTGAAGGTGATGCCGGTGGAGATCCCCCCCTTGCGAGAGCGGGGTCGGGACGTGCTTTTCCTCAGCCAACTGTTTGTCCAGGAGTTCAACGCCCTGCTCAAGAAGCGCATTCGGGGATTCTCCCAGCAGGCCCAGGAGATCCTCCTGGCCTATCCGTGGCCAGGTAACGTCCGAGAACTCAAGAACGTGACCGAGCGCGCGATGATCCTCTGCTCCGGTGACGTGATCCTGCCTGAGCATCTGCCAGCGGATCTTCAAGGACTGACCGGCCAGGCCGTCCGCGTCAGCACCGAAGAGACGGTGGACCAACACCCGCGCCGCAGAGACCCGGATCGGTTCTCCTCCCTGGCTGAACTCGAGAAGACGCACATCCGCGAGGCGCTGGAGGCTACGGGGGGAAATCGCACCCAGACGGCAAAGCTCTTGGGGATCTCCCGCTCAACCCTCCTCGACAAGATCAAGCGGTATCGTCTGCAGAAGTAAGCCCGTCGACCACCCTCCTGAGCCGTTTCGACTGCCGGTTTCCAGACAGGTCCCCTTCGTTTCACCCATTTCTCTTGCAACCACCCGCCACATAAGGCTCGAGGTGGTACCCGTCCCTCCCCCCACTTGGTATGCCCCTTGCACTCTCGTCTGGTAGCGACGTCGCTTTTCGATAATAGGGGTTTCGATGCGGGCAACTCTTGACGTATTAATCATGGAGGACGACCCGGCGATCCGCCTGGCCCTCGCCCACGCCTTGAAAAACCAAGGGGTGGAGGTCCGTACCTGTTGCAGTCTCGAGTCCGCCCTTGAAGCCATACGGGACCACTCCTTTGACGTCATCCTGGCTGACCTGCGCATGCGGGGGCAGGAGTGTTCGGACGGCCTCGAACTCCTCAAGGTGGTACGCAAGGTCTCCCCCGATACCCGCGTCATCATCATGACCGCATACGGCAGCCACGAGGTTGAGGCAGAGGTGAACAAGCACGGGGGAACATACTGGGCCAAGTCTCGGCAACTCGACGAGCTGCTTGGTTCGGTCATGGCCACTTCGCCACGATCCACGTAGTGCCGTTCCAACTTGCCTCACCTCAACAGAGTCGTCGATGCCAAGGCCGGACGTGTTGGCTTCCTTGGCCCGTTCCGTGATTGGAACGGGCCTTGTCGGTCTTCGGGCCCAATAGTTGGAACGGCACTGGAAGCCCCTCCACAGATTCATTGCAGTTTCTGTCACGCGGACTCGCCGGTAATTGCCCGTCAGATCTGCACGCCGAAACATTTCTCTTCCCACCCCAAAAAGGACTTGACTCGAATACGAAGGTCGGTTACAAGGGGCTGCGTCACCCGTTGATTCGCCCTCGTGTTCAATGAATTCTGGAGCCACTCACCTGTCACTACAATCGCGCACGTCTGGGGATAACTCGCAGACGCCTCGCCTCCGGTGAAGTTAGCATGTCATGGACCTGTGGATAATATGTGGATAGCTCCCCTTGCCCTGGCGGAATGGGGCTCCGGCAGCAGCTCTCCACGCAAGTCGAGCAGGATTGCAGGAGGCTGATGGAATGAGTGGACAATCCCTCATGTCCCAGGAAGTATGGCAGGCGGCTATCTCCAATATCCAGCGACAACTGATTCCCCATAGTTTTGCTACCTGGTTCCGACCCCTGACCGTCGGAAACATACACAACAATCGTCTCCAGGTCCTGTTGCCCAATCGGTTCTTCAAGGAGTGGTTTGAAGAACATTACCTCGAATTCCTCCGGTCCGCCCTCGAGGATCTCCTCTTCACCCGGGTGGAGATTGAGCTCGTGGTGCCAGAGCAGGATGTCTCCCCACCACCCCCTCCCAAGGAAGCCCCACCGAAGCGGACCGTCCGCCGCTCCGGCCCCACCACCTTGCTGAATGCAAAATATACCTTCGATAGTTTTGTTGTGGGGGCGGGGAACCAGCTCGCCCATGCCGCGTCGCTGGCGATCGCTGAGCAGATCTCCAAGGTGTACAATCCTTTCTTCGTCTATGGCGGTGTCGGCCTCGGCAAGACCCATCTCCTCCACGCCATCGGCCATCTCGTCCTGGAGCGGGACAACTTGGTTCGAGTCTCCTACGTCTCCTCGGAAAAGTTCACCAACGACCTCATCAACGCGATCCGATTCGACGCCACCAGCGAATTCCGGAATCGATACCGGAGTGTGGATGTCCTTCTCATCGACGACATCCAGTTCATCGCGGGAAAGGAGCGGACCCAGGAGGAGTTTTTCCATACCTTTAACGACCTGTACAATGCCTCCAAACAGATCGTTCTGACGAGCGACAGTATCCCAAAGGAGATCCCCGGCCTTGAGGAACGGCTGCGCTCCCGCTTTGAGTGGGGCCTCATCGCCGATATCCAGGCTCCCGACATGGAAACGAAGGCAGCCATCCTGCGCAAGAAGGCCCAGGCGGAGGGTGTGCAGATCCCGGACGAGGTATCTCTCTTTATCGCCTCAAATGTGAAATCCAACGTGCGGGAGCTTGAGGGCTACCTGGTGCGGATCGTCGCCTATGCCTCCCTGACGAATCAGGCCATCACGCTCGATCTCGCCCGGGAGATCCTGAAGGAGTTCATGAACGGGGACAGGGCGGTCACCATCCCCCGGATCCTGGAGGTGGTGTCAGATTTTTACCGCCTGAAGGAAAAGGAGCTCCTGTCAAGAAGCCGGCACAAGTCCATCGTCCTTCCCCGCCAGGTGGCGATGTATCTGTGTCGAACACAGACAAATGCATCCCTCCCGGACATCGGGGCAGAGCTTGGCGGAAAGGATCACTCGACGGTGATCCACGCCTGCGCCAAGATCCGGGAATTGATTGCCAAAGACGAAAAATTCCGAAAACAGTTGCATGATCTGACCAATCGCCTCACGGGATGATTGGTGGCCTGGATATCGGTTCGGATGCCCGGGGATGGAGACCCATCGAACGGCGCCGCTCGCCCCGTGTCAAGACCACGCGACGTGGGGCACACCCTTCCCTGCGCGCAAGGATCTCGGCCTCCTCTGAAGACACGCCCCCCCAGATCGGTCCAGCCGAACGACCCCCACTCCAGGCTCCGCAGCAACTGCATTCGCCGAACTCCCCCTGCTAGTGCCGTTCCAACTATTTGCGTCAACTCCTTTGCAACACACGCCCACGACCGTTGCAAAGGCGCGATGGTCAAATGAGGCTCAGCAAGTTGGAACGGCACTAGAGTCACCGGAGGAAGCCGCTCAGGGGATCGGGACTTTTCTACAGGTCCACCTCGAGGCCGAGCCCCGGACGATCGACGGGGATGACGAATCCGTCCTCAATCACGATCCCACCTCTGGCGACGTCCCGGTCCAGATCCAGATGTCCGTCCAGATCGGCGTAGTGAACATTCCGGAAGGCGACGGCAAAATGGGCAGCGGCAGCAATGGAGATTATGGATTCATCCATGCATCCCGCCATCGTCTCGATCTCTCCGGCCTCGGCGATGATATTCATCCTCACGGCGTTGGTGAGTCCTCCCGCCTTCATCAGCTTGATATTGATGTGGTCGGCGTAATAGTGAGCCGCCACGCGGAAGGTGTCTGTGGAGCTCAGGACGGTCTCGTCGGCCATGATCGGGATCCGGCTTCGGGCCGTGACCTCCTGCAGGCTGGAGAGCTGTTCCGCCCGCGTCGGTTGCTCGAGAAACTCGATCCCCACCCCCTCCAGGGCCTGGATCAAACTCAGAGCCTCCTCGACACCGTAGCCCTGATTGGCGTCCAGGCGGAGAAGCATCTCCTTCCCGACCGCCTCGCGGACCCTGCGCACCCGCGCCACATCCTCCTCCCAATCCCGCCCCCCTTTGAGCTTCAGGGCTTTGAATCCCCTCCCCGCCAGTGCCACCGCCCGTCTCACCGTCTCCCCCGGTGGGGCGATCCCTATCGTGACGGAGGTGAGGATCTTCCGGCGGTAACAGCCGAGGAGTTGGTAGAGGGGGAGCCCCGCGCGCTTCCCCAAGAGATCATACAGGGCGATGTTAAGGCCAGCCTTCGCCGCGTAGTTGCCGGGGACGGCCTCACTGAGCTTGGCATGCAGATAGTGGATCCGGGTCGCATCCTCACCTAACAACGCCGGGCCCAACTGCTGGTTAATGGCCTGCACGACGGAAGTGGAGGTCTCGCCCATGACATAGGGGTCGGGAGCGGCATTCCCCCACCCGACGAGACCGGTCTTGGTCTCGATCCGGCAGACAACATTGTGAACCTCCGAGGTCGTCTCGTACGCGGTTGCATAGCTCTCGGTCAACCGAAAGCTCACCGGGAAGATTTCGACGTTTCGGATGATCATGGCGTCTGTTCCTCGCGCGTCCCCCGATCCTCTCTTCCGCGCTCCAATGTTTCCTGGAGATCACACGGAATCCATCTGCGCCCCCGCCTCCGCACAATCCCTTCGGCATACTTGAGCATGATCCGCAGGACCGGCCCGCGGATGGGCGGGGGAATGGCATCGAGGGGGGAGTGTTCGCGATCAAAGCGGAGGTGCTCGATCTCTGGATGGGATCGTGGAGGCCGATTCCCCGGGAGCATCTCCGGGTTGCGTCGCCACAGGAGATGGCAGAGATGTCTCACCGCCGCCCCTTCCTGGCGCAGGCGGGTCCTCTTGAGGCGTTGCGCGAGGAGGAGCATGTCCTCGTTGCGATAGCCGATGACCGTCGGGTCCAAGTCATTGGCGATCGTGAGGGCCATGACCCGCTGGCACTTCTCGCACCGTCCGCAGGGCAATACCCGGTTGCCATCCAGATGGGCGGCGTGACACGAGGTCTGGAGGCGGAACAGGTCGGGGTATCGCCGGCCCAGGATTCGCTCGATGAGGAGCTCGCTCAAGGGGCGGACGATCGAACATTGACGCATCGGGAACCCCTTCCGGCGGAAATAGCGGGTCATGTAATCATCGAAATCGCGGCTCTGATCATATACCATATCGTAGTGGGTGACCCCGTGGCTGCGGGAATGTTGGGTGGTATCGAACTCGTTGCCGATCACCAGATGGCCGATCCGCTCCCGGTAGAGGATGGGGAGAAATGCGGCCGCCATCACCTCGACCGTAAAGAGGCGGAT
The DNA here is from genome assembly GCA_023249165.1 of Candidatus Methylomirabilota bacterium. Lineage (GTDB taxonomy): Bacteria > Methylomirabilota > Methylomirabilia > Methylomirabilales > CSP1-5 > CSP1-5. The sequence continues at coordinate 12,316 of JAHFDE010000038.1, forward strand.
GGGATAGATGTCTGCCCGGATACGATGGAAGTCGCGTCGGATGATCTTCAGGTGGCGGAGGACAAAGTTGTACAGGCGATCCACGTTGCTCCACACCCGCCAGGTCCTGGGTACGTTGGCCTTGAAGTAGCGGTAGGCATTGAGGGCCGTATACCAGTGGCGGCCCGATTCGTTAAAGAAGCAGCAATGCGGCTCAAGACCGATCTCGTTCAGCATCCCGTAGCTGAGCAGACTCTCCTTGCCCCCGGAGGACGAGACGGCGTATCCGGTGGGGTCCAGGGCAACCTTCCAGGAAAGCCGTTCCACGCCGTCGACCTGCAGGACTGCGCGGCAGAACCGATCCGGCTGCACGAAGGCGGCCGGCCGGTACTCCGGGAGGAGAAACGGGTTCTCGCCGAGGATTTTGTTCAGATAGATCTCCCGAGCCGTGTTCTCCAGCATGGTCTCCACCATCCGGACATCGACCGCCTCGAGGGGAAAGTGGAGCGTGATCGCGTCGCTGAAGAGGCCGTAGTTGATCACCGGCATCGTCACGATGAGCCGTGCAAGATTCCGCATCAGTGGGTCGTGGGGATCAAGGATCGGGCGCTCGTACCGAAAGAGGAGACGGGTAGAAACGATATGGGGACCAGACCAGAGGAGGTAGCGCGTGGCGATCCCGTTCTCGAAGAGGGTCGGGTCCTCAATGCTGATCCGATCGAAGCAGCGGAGGGACTCCATCGGTCCGTCTTCAATCAAGGTCGAAGGATTTCATGACGAGCCGCGCAAGCCCCTCCGCCCCGCCTGTGAGGATATCGAAGGTCGGCCGGCCGTACCGCTCCTCCAGCGCCCGGAGCTCTGTGGGGATCTCCTCATCGGTCATCCCCTCATGGTTGAGGCTCAGGGCAACGACCGGGGCGCCTGATAAGAGCTCCAGGATCCGGATCTCCCGATGCACAGGACTCAGGGGGTACTGGGGGAAGCCGTCGTAATGGAGGCGTCGGGGGGCGTGTTGCAGCACGATGCCGTGGGGCCGACCGGCAGCGATCAGCTCGAAGCCGCCAGGATACGCCGGATGGGTAATGCACCCCTGCCCTTCCAGGATAATCGCCTTCGGCCGCTCCTCCACGAAGGCCGTATAGATGATCTGCTCGATCTCTCCCGTCACAAAATCGTTCACAAGGGAGTCGATGATGATGCAGTGCTTGACCCCTTGCATCCAGGCGGTCTGGCCCGTTCCGACCATGACCGCCTTGCACCCGAGGGCGTTCAGGGCCTGTGTGAGCTTCAGGGTGGTGGTGCGCTTTCCAACCGCCGAGTCGGTCCCCAGCACGGCGATGCGGACCGCCGTCACCTCCTCGATCTTTCCACTGAAGAAGTGGAGCTGCTCCCTCGGCGGCGGACGCCTGACATCTCGGATGCGAACGTTGTGCTCCTGCGCCAGCGTGGCGAACTCAGGATCATCCCCGAGGAACTCGTGCAGTCCGGAGTCTACATGGAGACCGGCCTGGAGGGCCTCGCGAACGACGGGTCGATACTCCTCCGGGAGGCGTCCTCCATCCGGGGCCAGCCCGATGACGAGATACTGCAGTCTTTCCGGGGTCCGTAGCGCCTCTTTCAGCGAGTGAAAGATTGGAATGCCACGGAATGCCCTATCCAGGACCTCCCCTGCATCCCGGCCTGCCCACCGGCTGTCGATCACGCCCAGCACCCGATACCGATCGGTGTAGCGGACCAACCCATGAGCAGTCTTGCCGCTCGGGGTCCCAAAGGCCCCCTCACATAAGACGATGGCGGTCCCGTCCATCACGACTCAGCAGTCAGCAGTCAGCAGGTCCGCCGTCCGCCGTCAGCAGATCTACGAAGGGGTTTCGAGCCGATCGCTGACAGCTGATAGCTGATCGCTGCGCTTGCCGAATCACTGGCGGCGCCCGGTGAGGAGCACGACATGGTCGTCCTCGGGGAGCCCACCGTTCAACCGTACCTTGGCTAAGGCAATGAGGGCGGAGGTGGAGGCGGGAAGAACACTGATTCCTTCTCGTTGGAGCAGGAGACGAGCGTGCTGGAGCATGTCCTGATCAGAGGCGTATTCGGCATAGCCCCCGCTCGCCCGGAGGGCCCGGAGGACAAGCTCACCATCGAAGGCGTGCCAATTGATCAAGGGCTCGTTCACCGTGGTTTCATGGATCTCAGAGGGGTCGAGGTCCATGCAAAAGACATGGCCCTCCCGAAAACTCTTGATGATGGGGTTTTTTCGGTGGCTGCTGGCCGCAATCATGTGGGGCATGCGGCTTGTCTTTCCACTCTCATACAGGCGACAGAATCCGCCGAAGATGCCCGCTAACGTGGTCCCATTCGACACTGGAACCGCAACGGAGTATGGGGCATTCCCGAGGACCTCGACGATCTCACGAGCGATCTCCCCGTAGGCTTCGAGGCTTGCGTCTCCGTTCTTCCCCCCCGGGTTGGCATCAAAGAGCCCGCTCTGCTCCGCGGCCTCTCGACTCCGCGCCACCGCCGCCTCGTAGTCCCCATCGAGCCGGATCACCTCGGCCCCGAGGCGAGTCATCTCTGCTAAACGGCGGGCGTGATAGCGTTCGGGAAGAAAGATGAGGGTCCGGAGAGAAAAGTGCTGGGCAGCGTAGGCGGCGGCAACCCCGAAGTTCCCACAGGTGGCCAGGGTGACAACTTCGTATCCCTCACAAGCTGCCTTCCGCACGAGCTCAAACGCGGCTCGGTCCTTCTGGGAACCGGTGGGGTTTCCCCCTTCGAACTTGAAGTGGATTCGTTCGAGCCCTAAGGCCCGCTCGACGTTTCGTCCGCGGAGGAGGGCAGTTTTTCCGGGTTGGACCGAAGAGCAATCCGTGGCCGCTCCCCGCCCTCCTCCACCGCTACTGCTCGATTCGTCCATCGTGGACCCTGTCCACCCCCTTCCCTGGCTTCTATCCCCGACGACCCTCTTCATCACCTGAAGAGGGCCCTTGAATT
>JAHFDE010000039.1:0-11571 GCA_023249165.1 Candidatus Methylomirabilota bacterium
CTCTGGAATGCCCCCGACGGCGCTGGCCACCACGGGCGTTTCACAGGCCATCGCCTCGAGGTTGATGATCCCAAAGGGTTCATAGAGAGACGGGCAGCAAAAGACCGCGGCATGGGAGTAGAGCTCGATCGCCGTCGGGCGATCGACCATGTCCCGGATCCAGACAAGGTGGTCCCGGGTGGCCACGACCCGCCGAACCGCATCCTCGAGCTCCTTAGCAATCTCCGGCGTATCCGGAGCGCCGGCGCAGAGGACCACCTGCGCTTCGCGGTCGATGTGAGGAATCGCATTCACCAGGTGTACGATCCCCTTCTGCCGCGAGACCCGGCCGACGAACAGGACATACGGGCGCCCCGCGTCGATCCCGTACTGGTGGAGGCGCTGGCGGCTCTGGACCGGACGGTACTCCTCGGTATCAATGCCGTTGTGGATCACGTGGACCCTCTCGGGGGCGACGCGGAAGTTCCGTAGGATATCCACCTTCATATCCTGGGAGACCGCCACAACGGCATCGGCGGCCTCCAGGGCGGTCCGCTCGATCCAGGCGGCCAGGTCCGCGCCCCGGCCCAGCTGCTCCCGTTTCCAGGGTCTGAGCGGCTCGAGCGAGTGGGCCGTGATGACGAGAGGGATCCCGCAGAGGATCTTGACCAGTAGCCCTCCGAAGTGGGTATACCATGTGTGGCAGTGGACCACATTGGCGTCAACGGGCCGGGCGGCGAAGCTCGTGCACACCCGAAGCGCCTGGAGGGCCATCAGGAACTTTTCGGGGGCGGCCTCCGGGACGGCCTGAGCGAATCGGTGGCCCCGAACCACCAGATTTCCGGCCCGCATGTCCTGATCGCCGAACGTCCGAACCTCCACGGGAATCAGCTTGGCCAGTTCCCGCGAGAGGTAGTCCACATGCACGCCGGCTCCACCGTAAATCTCCGGGGGATACTCTCGAGTCAACAGAAGTGCTTTCATCAAGTCCCTCGCGACCGCCACACCTCTTTGACCCGAGCCGCCCCCGCACGGAGGTTGCACCCAGTGTCAGAGACGAACTCACGTCCACCGCGCCCCCAGGCCACGTCACCGACTCCTTTTCATTGCTGCTGAATCGGCGCTTCCTTCGCAGGGGTTGTTGGCCGTTCGGCCCGTCGTTCCGGGATCTCCTGAAAGACGGGAAGATCAATCCGTTCGATCGCCGTTACCGCTCGTGTTTGAAAAACACGGCGGCGAGAGGAGGGAGGGTCAACGTGAGAGAATACGGGCGGCCGTGCAGAGCGATCGGGGCCGCGTCAACCCTGCCCAGGTTCCCCTGGCCGCTCCCCCAGTAGTCGGCTGCGTCACTGTTCAAAACCTCTCTCCAGAACCCGCCGTGGGGGGCGCCTAACCGGTACGCATGACGGGGCACCGAGGTGAAGTTGCAGGCCACCAGCACGATATCGCCCGTCGATCGCCCCTTCCGGATCAGGCTGATGACGCTCGACTCGGCGTCATTGCAGTCGATCCACTCAAAGCCCGCTGGGTCGCAGTCAAGCTCATAGAGTGCCGGCTCGCTCCGGTAGAACCGGTTCAGGTCCGCCACCCATCGTCGAAGCCCGGCATGCGGGGCATACTGGAGCACGTCCCACTGAAGGCTGTCGTCGTGGGCCCACTCCCGCCACTGCCCGAACTCTCCACCCATGAAGAGGAGCTTCTTGGCCGCCTGGGCATACATGTATCCGAAGAGCAACCGCAGATTGGCGAACTTCTGCCAGTCGTCCCCGGACATCTTGGCGAGAAGCGACCCCTTGCCATACACCACCTCATCGTGGGAGAGAGGCAGAATAAAGTTCTCGTGGAAGGCGTAAAGCATCCGAAAGGTCAATTGATTGTGATGGTACTTCCGGAAGATGGGATCCTGCGACATATATTCCAACGTGTCGTGCATCCACCCCATGTCCCACTTCAGGCCGAACCCCAGCCCTCCCACATAGGTCGGCCGGGAAACCATCGGCCACGCCGTGGACTCCTCCGCGACGGTCTGCACGTCCGGATAGCCCCTGTAGACCTCTTCGTTAAACCGCCGGAGAAAGGTGATGGCCTCGAGATTCTCGCGCCCCCCATACGGATTGGGGATCCACTCCCCCTCTCGCCGGGAGTAGTCCAGGTAGAGCATGGAGGCGACCGCGTCCACCCGCAGGCCGTCCGCGTGGTACCTGTCCAGCCAGAAGAGGGCACTACTGAGGAGGAAGCTCTGCACCTCTTTCCGTCCGTAGTTGAAGACAAGGGTATTCCAGTCAGGGTGAACGCCCTGGCGGGGATCCGCATGTTCGTAGAGGTGCGTTCCATCGAAATAGCCGAGCCCGTGCTCGTCGGTCGGGAAGTGCGAAGGCACCCAGTCCAGGATCACCCCGATGCCGTGCCGATGCAGGCAATCGATCAGGCACATGAGGTCCTGGGGAGTGCCGTAGTTGCCCGAGGGCGCGAAGTACCCTGTGGTCTGGTAGCCCCACGAGCCGAAGAAGGGGTGATCCATCACCGGCAGAAACTCCACATGGGTAAAACCCATCTGCGCGACGTACTCGGCCAACTGGGGACCCAGCTCCCGGTAGCTCAGCGAGCGGCCCCCCTCTTCCGGCACCCGCCGCCACGATCCGAGGTGTACCTCGTAGATGGCGATCGGCGCGTCCAGGGCGTTGCGCCGCTCTCGGGTCGCCATCCATTCCTGGTCGTCCCACGGGTACTCCAGGTTCCAGACGATGGAGGCCGCCTTGGGCGGGATCTCGTTGAAGACCGAGAAGGGATCTGTCTTGTCGACCCTGTAGCCGTGGTGGCGGGAGATGATGTGGTACTTGTAGAGGGTCCCCTGACCCACGGCCGGGATGAAACCCTCCCAGATCCCCGACTGTCCCCGCGGACGCAAAGGGTGGCTTGCCCTGTTCCAGTCATTGAAGGTCCCCGTCACGAAGACCTGTTCGGCGTCGGGCGCCCAGACGGCAAAATAGGTCCCGTGGATCTCACCGACCGTCATGAGGTGCGCCCCGAACTTCTCGTACAGGCGGAAGTGGCTCCCCTGATTAAAAAGGTAGAGATCATCCTCGGAGAGCCGAGTCATGTCATGCACGACCGACCGGGGCTGCGCCTCTGCCTGAGGCTGTCCCGTCGGCCCTCTCCCGCCGGCCATCGTGCCTCTCTCCTCTCCGACCAAGATCGCCTTCCTCCCTCACGCCACGTCGCAGACCGAGTTGAAGCCTCCATGAGGGTTGGGCACCCTGTTCGGGTTGAGCGGGTCTTCCCTCCAGTCCCCGTCAACAACGAACATGTACTCGTACCGGCCAGGCTTGAGGTGGAGGCTCACCCTCCACGTTCCGTCCTTCCCCTTTTTGAGCGAGTGGGCATGGGGGTCCCAATTGTTGAAGTCCCCCGCAACGGTGACGGTCTTCGCTGTTGTAACCGTCCACCGAAAGGTGACCGGTTTGGCCTTTGACTGGGCAGGCTTCTTCGAAGCGGGGACCCTCGCGGGTTTTTTCCGCGAGCCTTTTTGAGTTCCCATCGTCCTTCCCCCCTGGGCGCCTTCGCGCTTCGAACTCCTCCTCCGCGAGCTCGTCGTTCCCTGTCGCGGATCGTTGACGCCGCATAGCGGGTCGACCACGGCCGGCATCTCGCGAAACGCCCCAAGGCTGTGGCGCGTCTTCCGTTGCCAGTTGAGCCGTTCTTCACGGGTGCCGGGGACGTTCTGGGGCTCTCTCTCGAGCCACAGATCCTCCAGGTTCACCAAGACTACTCGGGCCGGGCTCGCGCTCAAGAAGCGCAGGCACGCCTGGAGGAGGGGTGCCACGCCCGGTGAATCCCCCTCGAGCCATCCCTGACGCTCGAGGAAGCGCTCGAGGGCGGGCCGAAGTGACCGCCGGTTTTCCTGCTCGATCCCCGCGCCCGTTCGATCCAGGAGCCCCAGCCGGAGCCGGTCCACGATGTCCAGTCCCTCCCAGTACGCGGCGAAGGGGGGCATATCGTGCGTGTTGAGGCTCGCCACCGCATCGTGAGAGACGGCTCGAAGGACCTGGCGCGGACCGGGAGCCATCTCGTACTGCAGCACGTACATCCGGTGCAGCTTGTGTCGCGCCATGGCCGAATTCACATACGCGGGGACGGTCCCGAGGTTCTCACCGACAATCGACGCCCGGTGCCTGTGGGATTCGAGACAGAAGATTGCGTAAAGCTCCTCGGCAGGATAGCGAACATACACCCCGTCGCGCGCCTCCAGCCCATTCGGGATCCAGAAGAGGCGATGAAGCCCCATCACATGATCGATCCGAAGGAGGGTCGTGTGCTGGAGTTGATGTCGGAGGTAGGCGATAACGTACCGGTAGCCCTGCTCCCGGATCGCCTCAGGATGGAGCGGCGGAAAGCCCCAATCCTGCCCCTGGGTGAAGACGACGTCAGGAGGGGCACCCCCGGACACGCCCAGGACAAACGCCTCCCGTTCCCGCCAGACGTCGTAGCTATACGGATGGACCCCGAGGGGAAGATCGAGATAGAGGTTCACGCCCGCGCGCGTTGAATGCTCCGAGAGGACCCGGATCTGCTCATGGGCCACCCACTGGACGTAGAGGTGGTAGCGCCGGGCCCGTTCGTCATAATCTCCCTCCGTGAGGACGCCGTCACAGAGGGGCCGAGACCACGACGGCCAGGGGGCGCGCTGCCGCTCGCCCGTGGCCCGGAAGCGGGCGTAGTCCTCGACCTCAGGATGGGCCGCGACGAACCGCCGAAAACCGGCCGACCGTCCGGACGCATCGAGAAAGAACGAGCGCGCGAGCTCCTCGAGCACCCGGCGTTTCACCGCCATCTGACGGCGGTAGTCCACCACGGGCGAGGCGCGCAACGCCTCGATCTCCCGCAGAACTCCGCCTGACGTCATGAGGGCCTGGGCGGGTGGGCAGTCCTTCAGTTCCGGAATCCGCGCCACGTCCAGATAAAACTCGTTCCAGAAGAGGCGGCTGGCCGGGGCGTACGGACTCGGATCGCAGGGCTCGTCCAGGAAGGACGCGAGGAGCGGTAGCGTTGCCACCACGCTCCCCCCCAGACCGGCCACCCACTCCACCAAGTCCTCAAGATCGGTAAAATCGCCACCCCCCCAACTCCGTCCGGAGTGAAGGGCATACAGAGGAAGGAAGACGCCCCAGAGCCTTCTCACGGAGTCTTCATGAGAGGCATACGCCCGCAGGGGGGCAGAGATGATCATGGAATTGAAGAGCCTCCCATGGGTTTCCAGCGTCAACCGATGGTATCCCCAGGGCAGCCGATGAGGAAGGGGAAGCCTCTTACCCACATAGCGCTTGCCCTCCACTTCGACAGACCCTACCGACGCCAACCGAGCCGAGTGCACGGCCCACTTCTCGACGTCTCCGGACTCGAGCCTGAGGTGGCACGCCACGGGGCCTCTCGCCTGATCGGTGGGCAGGCGAAGTTCGAGGGCGGCAGGCCCTCCCTCCCAGGCCACGGTGACCGGCTCTACCCCGCGCTTCCACAGGCTCTCCCGGCGCTCCCGGAGGGCCGCGGCAGCGTCGCGAAAAGACTCAAGGGGCGCTCCTAGCGCCCTGAGCACGAGCCGAAGGGCTTCCGGTGAGGCCGGTCTCCGACGACGGGCGACGTCGTAGTACGCCGTTTGCACGCCGTACAGGCGGGCGAGCGCACGGAGCGGAGCGGCGTGCGGGGATGCCGGTTGCCTCATCCCTCACCCTCCAGCAATTCCAGGATGCCCTGGATGGGGATCCGCACCCAGTCCGGCCGGTTGTTCAACTCGTAAGCCAGCTCATACACGGCCTTCTCCAGGAGGAAGGCATCGAGGAGCACCTGGAGCTCCCCCCGGTTCCGGGGGATCAGTGGCGTCTCGCCTGCGACGGCGAGGTATGCCTTGAGGAAGACGGCGGAGACCCAGAGGGTCCAGAACCGACCCCACACCTCCAGGCCGGCGATGGCCTCGGGGCGCGAATGGATGAGCCCGGTCGCCGCCTGCTCCACCAGGGCGACACGGGTCGCATAGCGGAACGAACGGAGCATTCCGGCCACGTCCCTGAGGGCCGAGCGTTTCAGCCTGCGCTCACTCAGGGGTCGCGCCGGCTCCCCCTCAAAGTCGATGATGACGAAATCCTTCCCCGTGTAGAGCACCTGCCCGAGATGATAGTCGCCGTGGCCGCGGATGCGCATCGCGGTGATCTTCCGGTCGCGGATCTGTCGGAAGCGCTTGCGGATCTCCCCATCGAGATCGAGGACCCTCTTGGCGTCCGCCTGGAGCCCCCTGGGCATCTCCTTTAGGCGTTGACGGAGGAGTTGGAAGGCCCGGTCGGTCGCGCCGCACAGCGCGTGATAGAGGGATTGCCGGTAAAACTCGGTCATAGGTTCGGGGGCGAAGGCCGCGTCCTCCGATTCTTGAGAGAGCGCCACGTGGAGTTCAGCGGTCCGGCGACCCAAGAGCTCGGCCGATGCCAGATAGGGGCCGCTGATCTCTCGAAGCAGCGGGGGCGGGTCCTGCTCGCAGAGGCTGAGAAGCGGTTCTTTCGGCAGGGTCGCCACCTGCATCTCGGAAGAGGCCAAGGCCCGCTCGAAGTATCCCCCGAGGGCGTCCAGGGTGTACCGCCACGCGTCGCCTTGGTTCGGGACAAAGGCCTCCAGGACCGCGACCGTGATCGGTTCGCTCCGGCCCCGCCGGTATTCCAGGGCGCCCGCCACGGGCGGGATATGGGCGAACGCGGCCCGCTCGGTCAGAAACCGCCCGATCTCCAAGTCGGGGTTGATACCTTGATCGAGACGCCGGAACACTTTCAAAACCAGCCGGTCGCCGTACACGACCGACGTGTTGCTCTGCTCCGCCTTCATGATCGCCGGTTCGAGCCGGGTCTCTGCCGGCCCCCGTATTCTCCGGAACGCCTGCGTCGGCGACGCCAGCAGCTCCCCGAACGCCCCCTTCAGGTGACGGCGCCGGGCGACGGCCTCCAGGAGCGCCAGGCAGAAGCCCTTGTCCCACAATGCGTCGAAGAGGATCCCGTCTTCGTGCCGGCCGTCCTTGGTCAACCGGAGACGGGCAATGGCCGCGTGAGGGCCGAGTTCCTGCGCCGCCGTTTCCCCCGCCCCATAGGTGAGGGGGAGGGCGTACAGCTCCGGCTCTCCCTCGGTATATCGGATTTCGACCATGGCGAGCACGGCGCCCCGGGGCGCTGAGGGGACGACCACGGTGTCGAGAACCTTCGCGCTCTTCACCTGGCGGGCCTTGCCGCCGAACCAGCGGCTCGCTTGGAGGTATGCAGGCAGGATCTCTTCCAGGGCGATCTTCGCCCCCTCTCGAAAGACCGCCTCCCAGGAGTTGCTCACCGCGAGGATCGGCAGCCTTGTCTCCTCGGGTGCGGCCGCCGCGGGCCCCTCGACGCGCGGCCGCTCGAGCGCGAACCAGTAAAAGGTGTGGGGGCCCAGGGTGAAGAAATAGGGCTGCTCCCCGATGCGCGGGAACTCCGTCCGGCCGAACATCTCGACGGGGACCATCCCCTTGAAGGCCGACAGGTCCAGCTCCACGCAGTGGGTGAAACGCGACAGGTTGGCCAAGACCAGGATGCACTCATCCCGGTAGCGTCGGAGAAAGGCCAACACCTTGCGGTTCTCCGGATGCAGGAACTCGAGGCTGCCGTGCCCGAAGGCCTTGAAACGCTTCCGGAGCGCGATCACGCGCCTCATCCACCAGAGGCGCGAGTGGGGGTTGGTCTGCTGGGCCTCCACGTTGACCGCCTCGTAGTGATATTCGGGGTCGATGATGATCGGGAGGTGCAGCCGTTGGGGGTTGGCCCGGGAGAATCCCGCGTTCCGGTCGGCGCTCCACTGCATCGGCGTCCGGACCCCGTTCCGGTCGCCCAGGTAGATGTTGTCCCCCATGCCGATCTCATCCCCGTAGTAGATGACCGGCGTCCCCGGCAGGGAGAGCAGGAGGCCGTTCATCAGCTCGATCCTTCTATGATGATTGCCGAGGAGCGGCGCCAGTCGCCGGCGGATGCCCAGGTTGATCCGGGCTTGCGGATCCTGCGCGTAGACCCGGTACATGTAGTCCCGGTCCTCATCGGTCACCATCTCCAGCGTGAGCTCGTCGTGGTTCCTGAGGAAGAGTGCCCACTGGCATGGCTCGGGGATGGGGGGGGTCTGGTGGAGGATCTCGACGATGGGGAAACGATCTTCCGTGCGGATCGCCATAAAGAGGCGCGGCATCACCGGGAAGTGAAAGGCCATGTGGCATTCGTCCCCGTCGCCGAAGTACGCCACCGCGTCCTCGGGCCACTGATTCGACTCGGCCAGCAGCATGCGGTCCTGGAACTTCTCGTCCACCGAGCGCCGGACCTTTTTCAGGAAGGCGTGTGTTTCTGGCAGGTTCTCGCAGCTCGTCCCGTCTCGCTCGTAGAGATACGGCACGGCGTCCAGCCGAAGCCCGTCCACCCCCATCCCGAGCCAGAAATCCAGCACGTGCAGGATGGCGCGCCGCACCGAGGGGTTCTCATAGTTGAGGTCTGGCTGGTGCGAGTAGAACCGATGCCAGTAATACGCCCGCGCCACGGGATCCCAGGCCCAGTTGGAGGTCTCGAAGTCCTTGAAGATAAGGCGTGCGTCTTTATACTTCTCCGGCGTGTCGCTCCACACGTAGAAGTCGCGCAAGCGGCTCCCCGGCTTGGCCCGGCGGGCCTTCTGAAACCATGGGTGCCGGTCCGAGGTGTGATTCAGGACCAGCTCGGTGATTACGCGGAGGTTCCGTCGGTGGGCCTCCCGGAGAAAGACCTGGAAGTCGTGGAGGGTTCCGTAGGCGGGGTGAACGTCCGTGTAGTCGGCGATGTCGTAGCCGTCGTCCTTTAAGGGCGACGGGTAGAAGGGCAGCAGCCAGATGGCCGTGACGCCCAGATCCTGGATATAGTCTAGCTTTTCGGTCAGCCCACGAAAGTCCCCCACCCCGTCCCCGTCACTGTCGTAGAAGGCCCGGACGTGGACTTCGTAGATGATCGCATCCTTGTACCAGAGGGGATCCCCCTGCATCGCGGACGCGTTCTTCGCCTGACGCATCGGGCGCTTACCCCCCCTCCTTCTCCTGTCCTGCGGCTGCCCCTCCGTTCCGCGGGCCGGTCTCAGGCGTGCCTCTGTCCTTTGACGAGGTCCCGGGGAGCGTACCCGCCTCCAGGTCCTTCGCCAGGCTGCTGATCTGGTCCCGGACCTTCACGTCCAGATGCTCGAGCCCTGTCTTGATCTCGTCCAATTTGGCCCCCACCGCCTCGCTGACAGGGGCGGGTGTATTGCTGACCGCGGTGAGTGCGCCCTTCGCGGCCGCGATCTTCTGCGTCGCCCTCCCGAAGTTTCTCTGTTCCACTTCGGCCTGCGCTGCGGCCAGAGAGCCCAGCAGTTCCTCAAACCCTATGTTCAACTTCGCCCGCGCCAATGCCCGTTCAAGCTGAGTCTTCTGCGCCTCCAAGACCTTCTTTTCCATCGAGGTGAGCTGCTCCTTTTGACCTGCCACGAGCTGTTCTAGCTCCTGGACCTTCTTGTCCCGGATAAAATACCCCAACCCAAATCCTGCTACCGTTGCGGCGAAAACAACCACGATCCCGATGGTAACGTTGCGCAAAGCCTTGCTCAACCCTCCTCGTTCTTCAGCACTACCCATGCTTTTACCTCCGGCGTGAAAGGCACTCGGCCTCGTCCGGGACTGGGGTGATCAGGCGGTCTACCCCCTTCGCTCCTGCCTCTCCTCTTCCGGAACCGAGGGCGAGCGGGGCCCGCCCGATCCCCTCACGACCCCCTCCAGTCGGTCCAACGCGTCGGCGGTCTTCGTCCGAAGCGCCTCCGTGGCAGGGCCCACGGCCTTCACCTGACTGCGGAGATCCTCGAGACCGCCTGTGCGGATATAGGCGAGGACCGCGATCACCAAGGCGAGCACAGCGATAATGAAGGTCACGATCTCCATGGTCACTCCTCCTGTCCATCCTTCTTAGAGCGGGTGAATCGGGATCAGATCTCTCAGGCCCTCGAGCGAACGGACAACCGCGGGGAATGCAAGACCGAAGGGGGCGGAGCCTGACTGGACTGGTGGGCGAAAGAGGGTTCGAACCTCTGACCCCCTGCTTGTAAGGCAGGTGCTCTCCCGCTGAGCTATTCGCCCACAGTCGCCCCCGAAGACCGCATAGGATCCCCAGCTTCGCAATATGACCCCTCTCTATCCCCCCGTGGCCTGGAGAGAACGCAGACCGAAGGAGGATCCTTAGCGGTCCGGCCTGTAGGGCCAGGGCACCTTCGGCTCTTCCCGAGGGATAACCACGATCCCGCTTTCCGTCACGAAATACCGCTCTCGGTCTTTCTCCGGGTCATAACCGATCTCGGTCCCCGGCGGCACGTAGACGTTCTTGTCGATGATGGTTCGGCGGATCCGGCAGCCCCGCCCGATCTCCACCCGGCTCATGATCACGGAATCTTCGATGAGACAATAGCTGTGTATCCGGACGTTCGGACTGATGACAGAGCCGCGGACCAGGCTCCCGCTGATGATGGTCCCCTCTCCCACGATGGAGTTCAGGGCCATTCCCTGACGCCCCGCCTCGTCGAAGACGAACTTCGCGGGTGGACCGCGGTAGCTGACGGTCCGGATGGGCCAGCTTCGGTTGTAGAGGTTGAAGGACGGATCGACAGTCCGGAGATCCATGCTCGCCTCGTAGTAGGCATCAAGAGTCCCGACGTCGCGCCAGTAGCTTAGCTCCTCGCCCTTGAGGGGAGTCGGGATCCGGTTCCTCCTGAAATCATAGGCGGAGACCCTCCGTCCCTCCTTCACGAGGGCGGGCAGGATATCGCGGCCGAAATCGTGGGTGCTCACTGTTTTCTGCACGTCGTCGTAGAGGGCCTTGACGAGCGCCTCAGTGTTGAACAGGTAGTTGCCCATCGAGACCAGGGCGTGCCCTGGCTCTTCCGGAATCGGCTTCGGGTGGACCGGCTTTTCCTCAAAGCCCAGGATCCGCCACATGGAATCCACCTCGAGCACCCCGAAGCTCGAGGCCCCCTCGATCTTCACTGGGACCACCGACACCGTCGCCACTGCTCCCTTCTCCCGGTGGTGCTCCACCATCTGGTGGATATTCATCTTGTAGATATGATCAGCCCCGAAGACGGCAACCATTTCAGGATCGGCCCGCTGGATCAGGTAGAGGTTCTGGTAGACGGCATCGGCCGTCCCCTGGTACCAGTCATCCCCCATCTGCATCTGGGCCGGGACGGGAACGACGAAGTGGTCTGCGAGGGCGCCCGAAAAGTCCCAGCCTTCCCGAAGATGCTCCATGAGCGATTGGGCCTTGAACTGAGTCAGGACGTAGATCGAGTAAATGCCGGAGTTGATGAGGTTCGACAGGACAAAGTCGATGATGCGGTACTTGCCGCCAAAAGGGACCGCCGGCTTCGCCCGGTCCTTGGTCAAGGGATGGAGCCGTTCCCCTCGGCCTCCGGCCAGGATCATCGCCAGGACTTCCATCGCTGACCCTCCCTCTTTCAAACCTTATGCCGAGGGTCAGGGGCGAGTCAAGGCGGAAAAGCAAAAATCGAGCCATG
>JAHFDE010000039.1:11671-15163 GCA_023249165.1 Candidatus Methylomirabilota bacterium
CGTTCCCCTCGGCCTCCGGCCAGGATCATCGCCAGGACTTCCATCGCTGACCCTCCCTCTTTCAAACCTTATGCCGAGGGTCAGGGGCGAGTCAAGGCGGAAAAGCAAAAATCGAGCCATGACGGGCTCCGCCGTCGCGCCGGGGGCTTCAAAAGAGACGTACCCTCCTAAGATCCGGGAAGGGGAGCGGAACGATTGCCACCCGCCTCCGGCGTGAGGGTGAGGCAGAGCCAGTCGCCATCGGATTGGCGGGTGAGCACGCGAAGTCCGGCAGCCTTGGCGGAAGCGTTAACCGTTCCCTCTTCCTCAATCAAAATCCCTGAGATAACCAGGCGGCCCTGCGGGGCCACCAAGACTTTCAGGGTATTCAAGACTGGGTAGAGAGTCTTCGTGTCGAGGTTGGCGACGACCAGGTCGAATCGCGACCCGGGCCTGAGGGCTTCGACCGCCCCGTGAAGGACCTGAACACGGTCCCTGGTATTGCTGAGAGCGACGTTTTTCATTACACCTGCGCAGGCTTCCGGATCGGTGTCGACGGCGACCGCGCGTTCGGCTCCGAGCACTCCTGCCGCTATGGCGAGGATTCCGGTACCGGTCCCCACGTCGAGCACCCGGGGGCCCGCATCGCCTCGCCACTGGTCCAGGAAAGCCTCGAGCGCTTCCAGGCACATGCGGGTCGTGGCGTGGTGGCCGGTCCCAAAGCTCATCCCGGGGTCGATCCGGACTACGAGTCGATCCTCCGGGAACGGGCCGGCCTCCCAGGGCGGGGCGATGACCAGACGCCTGCCAACCGGAAGGGGCCTGAAGTGCTGCTTCCAGCTTCTCCCCCAGTCCTCACTCGGGATCGTGCGGACCTCGATATGCCCGTCACCCCAGGCAAGGCCGAGTGCCTCGAGCTCCCTCTGGTAATCCGCAAGCCGGACGACAACCTGTTTGATCGGTGAGGCCGGGGGGAAGCTTGCTCGAATCAGGATCCCGGCACGCCCATCGCGCGGATCTTCGGTGACGAGGCCAAGCGCCCCTTCGCTGAAGAGGAAATCGGCGAGCGCCTCGGCGGTCTCGGTCGTACCCACGACGCCCACCTCGACGTACCCCTCCCCCACCCTTTGCCTCCGCGAGATTCTACGCCTCACCTGAAACGACTTCCATCTGGTGCCGCTCACCGTCCCGCAGGATCGTCAAGGTAAACCGCGAGCCCGGAGACCAGCCGGTCAAAAGCCGGTGAATGTCGTCCACACTGGCGACGCCCTTGCCATTCACCGCGACGATCAAATCTCCCTCGCGGAGTCCGGCCCGGTGCGCCGGCCCGTGCTCTTCCACCGAAACCACTTCGACAGCCGAAGTAGCCGAAGACTCAACAGAGCGTTGGATGCGCCGGCTGATCGGTCGGGCCTGCCCCCCAATGCCCAGGTAGGCCCGCCGGACCTTGCCGTGCGTGACCAATTCGCCCACCACCCACCGCGCCGTGCTCATCGGGACGGCGAAACTGATGCCCTGAGCCATGAAGATTATCGCTGTGTTGATGCCGATCACGAGGCCGCGGCTGTCTACCAGCGGCCCACCCGAGTTCCCTGGATTGAGCGGCACATCGGTCTGAATCACGTTCTCGATCAGCCGGCCGGACTGGCTGCGGAGCGCCCGTCCGAGCGCGGAGATAACCCCGGTCGAGACGGTGCTTTGAAATCCGAGCGGATTCCCGATGGCGATGACCAGCTGGCCCACGCGTAGAGAGCTGGAATCGCCCAGCTCGGCAGTCGGCAGGCCTGTCGCTCCGGCGCGGACGACGGCGAGGTCCGTGGCCGGATCACCCCCGACGATCTGTGCCGGAAAGATTCGCCCATCCGTGAGGCTCACCTCGACATCCTGCGCCCCCTCGACCACGTGGTTGTTCGTGAGGATGAACCCGTCCGGAGCGACGATGACCCCGGACCCCGCCCCCTCCTGCCGCACGCGAGGTCCCTGAGCACGCTTCCTGACTCCTATGCCCACCACCGCCGGGCCCACCTTTTCCGCAACGCCGACGACGGCACGGGAATAGGCATCGAGCAGATCCTCATCCCGATCCGAACGGGCCAGCCCGTGCGGTTGTCCATTCTCCCCGGGCTCCAAGGCCCCGCCGGCCAAAAGTTTCACTAACCGGTCTCTGTCTTCGGTCATGATGCTCAGCCCCTTTCAGGTTTTCAGCCTCTTGGTCCAGCTAAACAATGCCCACGCCGCTCAGGGAGGCGCCGGTCCAGACTATGTGACCGGCCCCGGTTCCCCCGGTGTGGCCTCGAGCAAGTGGAAAATGCCGAAAAGAGTCTGTTCGGCAGCCAATACCTTCAAGCCCGCTTGACGAACGAGATCCAGGGGTTCCCGGTTCCAGCGGCACCCAAGGCGCTTCGCGTGGCGGTCGGCGCGCCTGTCCTGCCAGCGACCCAGCATTTCGCGGTCGCTACGACCATGTTCCAAGAGGAGGAGCCGGCCGTCTGGCCGGCAAACCCGGGCCATCTCCCGAAGGGCCGCCACCGGGTCGGGGAAGGTGCATAAGCCAAGGGTGTCCACGACCGTGTCAAAGGTCTGGTCGGGAAAAGCCAATTTTTCTACATCCATGGTCTCGAAACTCACGGGAAGCCCCAACTTTGTCGCCCGCTTCCTCGCGATGGTCAACATCGCCGGGCTCAGATCCACCGCCGTAAGCTGGCAGCTCTGCGGGTAGTACGGGAGATTCCTTCCAGTGCCGACCGCGACCTCCAGCACTGCTCCGGATGCCCGTCCCAGGAGTCTTTGCCGGAGGCTCCGTAGGCCCAATACCTCCGGGAGCAGTTCCGCAAGATCGTACCACCGGGCAAACGCCTCATACCTCTGAAGGATCTCCTGTTTGGTAGTCACGACTACTCCTCTGCCCCCGGGATTCTCCCTAGCCGTTCTCAGGCATTTTCCGCCTCGCCACGGAGGGCGAGAAGGATCAACCCGGTTTCGTAAAGCTCCTCGCCGAGAAAGATCGCTCCAAAGATCAGCAGCCATCCTTGATTATACAGCAGGTCTGCGGCGAAGGCCCCCATGGCCAGCGCAATGATCCCGGCTCGGATCCCCCGCACGACCCATAGCGAGGCCGAGCATTCCGGACTCCTCTGATGAACAGCCATGCACCTCGGCACGCCGCGCCCAGGGCCACCGACAAGAACAGGGTGGCAAGAATAAGGTTGATTGGCAGCTCGTAGATGAATCCCATCTTCTCACGACCAGAACCAACGAGGGGTCCCGGAGCCTTGCAGTCTTGCTCAGAAAAGAGGCATCACTACCTTAGGTCCCCAGGCGTTCTGCGCGCCTCCTTGCCCTAATTCTCACCTACAACCGCAGCGACAAGGAGTATCAAAAGGAGTCCCAATGCTATCGTCGTCCCCATCCCTCTTCCTCCTCTGTCCGGCGCTACGAACCCAGGCTGCCTCGTTGACTACACAGAAGGGTCTGCCGGCTACCGTGCTTGTGGGGAGACGCCGTAATCCTCGG
>JAHFDE010000168.1 GCA_023249165.1 Candidatus Methylomirabilota bacterium
TGTCAAACACAGTTCCGGGAGCTTTTTGGGGATTAGAGGAGGCGGAGTTTGGTTACGCGGGGGTCGATGATGACCTCATCGGCTTCGAAGTCCAGCTTCATCCGCCACTTCTGCATTGTTGCTGCGCCGATGATGACCGGTTCGGAAAGGCCAGGGATCACCATGAACTCGTCGGAGAAGCGATACCCATCGAGGTGAAAGTTCAGGCTCACGCGCTGACGAGCGGTCAGGTATTCCCCCTCTGTCGCTGTCGTGAATTCCATCGGTTCGGGCAGGGGCAGGATAATCTCTAACTGGCCGGCCAAATCAGGTCGGATGCTCGAATAGGTGGGTCCGCTGTCGAAAAGGGCTAGGACTTCCTGGCTGCCCTTTGAGCCTACACACCGAATCGTTTTTTGTATGACTGCCATGACACTCTCTTCTCTATATTTAATCACTGAAGCATCGCAGGGTCAAGCAGGCGAGGTTGAGAACAGTGCTATCGTTCACTCAGCCTCCAGGTTGACACGCGGCAGGAGGAGATGCAAACCGGGACCCGCAAATCCGGGACAACCCTAATGGTGGGGCCGGGGAGTCGGGGAAGATTGGTCGGGCAGGGCGCGGGACAGTTGTCGAGCCAGCCTACGCAACGTCTCGAGGCGCTCCATGGCCTTCTCGATGGTGGGGACCAGGTTCGGATTCGATTGGCTGGCCGCCTCGAAGAGGTCCTCCAGGCAGGACCCGAGCGATTCGAGAGGACCGCTGAACTCCTCGGTGAGGTTTGGCCGGGCCGCGACGGTGTTGAACTGCCTCTCTCGTTCCAGGAGCCTCGCACCCTCGATGACGGCCGCCGCGTGCAGCGCGATCGCCTCGAGCAACTGGAGATCCGCTCGGCTGAATGGACGTCCGTCAGCGCGGTTGAGGAGCTGGACAACGCCGATGATCCCGCGGCTGGTCTTCAAGGGGGCAGACAGGATAGAGCGAGTGGTAAAGCCAATCGCCTTGTCCATCGCGTCGGAGAAGCGCGGGTCCGCCCGGGCTTCGGGAACCAGAAGAGCTTGACCGCTCTTGGCGACCCACCCGGCAATGCCCTCGCCGGGGGCAAGGCGACGCCAGGGAAGCCAATGCGCGACAGGTCCGACGGCGACGGTGAACGTCAATTCCCCGGTCGTCTCGTTCCGCAACAGGAGGGAGCCAGCCTCGGCGTGTAGGGCCGAGGTCACGCGCTCGATGGCGAGTTGGAGGACCTGGAGGAGATCGTGGGTGGAATTGAGGATGCTTGCGACCTGGTTCAGGGCGTCGAGTTCCTCGATCTGCCGCCTGAGGGTGGTCAACAGTCTGGCCTGCTCGATGACCGCGGCCGTGTGCAGGGCAACGGCTTCAAGCAACTGGAGGTCCGCCTCGCTGAAGGGACGCCCGGCCGTGTGGTTGAGGAGCTGGACAACGCCGATGATGCCCTGACTGGTCTTCATCGGAACGCACAACACTGAGCGCGTGACGAATCCGCTCGCCTTGTCCACCCCGCCGGAAAAGCGCGGGTCAGCGCTGACGTCTGGCACGAGGAGCGACTTTCCGGTGCGGGCGACCCACCCGGCGATACCCTGGCCGAGCGCGAGCCGACGGCCGCGAATCCGGTCCGCGACAGGTCCCATGGCGACCTCAAAGACCAGTTCGCCGGTCGCGCCATCCCGCAGGAGCAGGGAACCCGCCTCGGCATGCAAGGCGGCGGCGATGCGTTCGATCGCCAGCTCGAGGACGCGCTTGAGGTCGTGGGTGGAGTTGAGGATCGCAGCCACCTGATTGAGCGCGTCGAGTTCCTCGATCCGGCGCTTGAGCAGCGTGGTGTCCTGGACGACGGCGAGGAAGCCGGGCGGCCCCTCTGTGGGGGAGAGCCTCGTCAGGGTGAGACGCAAGTGTCGCTGGCGGTGGTTGAGCTCGAGGACCTCTCGTTCCGGCGCAGCAGGTTGGGCGAGACGCGCAAGGGCTGCCGCGACTGCATGAGCGTGGTCGCCCCACACGGCGTTGAGGCTGGTGCCAGGGACGGATGCTCCGGGTGAACAGAGCAACTCGACGGCGGCCGGGTTTGCCTGGAGAACTCGGCCGCGGGCGTCTATCTCGAGCACACCCTCGCCGAGGTGCCGGAGGATCGGATCCTCCAGGTGGTGCTTTCGTCTCGTACTTTCAATGGGTGACTGCATCGCTGTTTTTCGTCCGCGTGTACCGCAGGAGGGCCAATGGCTTCCCAGAGACAGAGAGCAATCGGTGTGCCAGGCGCCTCGCTCTCCTGAGTTTTTATTGACCCGGTGCGAGAGATACGTTACGCTTCGCCAGGACTGCCGGGGTAAACGAAAATGACGCAACTTGCCAGACTCAAAGCCCAGGTGACCGACGATTTACGCGAGTCACTGCGACGAACGGGAGAGGCAGGTGAAGTGCCGTCGGTCGAGGGGCCCGAAGTGGTCTGGGAATACCCCTCCGAGCCGGGCTTCGGAGATCTGGCCACACCGGTCGCCTTCGCCCTGGCTCGGTCGGCCCGCCGCAGGCCCCGGGACATTGCGGAGATGCTGCGGCGCCACCTCGACCTGGACCCGCAATTCGTAGACCGGGTAGAGGTGGGAGGCGCCGGTTACCTGAACCTCTTCCTGACCAAGGCCTTCTGGCAGCAGGTGATTCCAGGGATCCTCACCGGGGGGGAGGAGTACGGCCGGTCTCGGGTTGGCGCAGGGAAGAGGGCCCAGGTCGAGTTTGTCAGCGCCAACCCCACCGGCCCGCTCCACGTCGGACATGGTCGGGGTGCCGCGGTGGGGGATGCCGTGGCGAATCTGTTGGCCGCTGCGGGATTCGCCGTCGAGCGGGAGTTCTATGTCAATGACGCGGGGACACAGATCGAGATGCTGGCTCGGTCTGTCCTGGCCCGCTACCGGCAAGGCTTCAAGATGAATGCCCCTCTGCCTGAGCAGGGGTACCATGGGGAGTACGTCCGCGATGTGGCGGCTGCCCTGCAGGCAGAGGTTGGCGAGAAGTTCCTGGATCTCCCAGAGCAGGAGTCGCTCCCGGCGATCGGTGAGTTTGCCACCCGCCTCATGCTGGAGGAGATCAAAGGCGATCTCGAGCGGTTCGGAATCCACTTCGATTCCTGGGTGAGCGAGAAGGCCCTGCTCAGCCGGTGGGGCCCGCCGGATCGGGATCGGCTGGTGGCGGCGGTTCGCGATCTCTTTGGCCCGAACGTGTATGAGGAGGAGGGGGCGATCTGGCTCCGGACATCCGCCTTCGGGGACGACAAGGACCGGGTCCTGATCCGGGCGAATGGAGAGCCGACGTATTTCATCTCGGACTGTGTCTACCATCGCGAGAAGTGCGAGCGCGGATTTGACCGCCTGATCAATGTCTGGGGGGCCGATCACCACGGCTACATCCCGCGAGTCAAAGCAGCGCTCGAAGCCTTGGGCTATGCTTCAGAGCCCCTGCATGTCGTCCTGGTGCAGATGGTCACGGTCCTTCGGGGGGGCATGCCGATTCCCATGTCGAAGCGGAGCGGGGAGTTCGTCACCTTGGCCGAGGTGATGGACGAGGTCGGGACCGATGCCGCCCGCTTCATCTTCCTGACCCGCCGCTCGGACAGCCCCCTCGACTTTGACCTCGAAGTCGCCAAGGCCCAGTCAATGGAGAACCCCGTCTACTATGTGCAGTACGCCCACGCGCGCTTGAGCAGCGTCTTGCGGGAGGCGGAAAAGGCGGGGGTCCCCGGCCCCTATCTCGAGGCCCCCCTGGCCCTTTTGGATCAGCCCGAGGAGATTTCGCTCTTGAAGCACCTTGCTCTGTACCCCGAGATGGTGGAGGCGGCGGCGGTCACGTATGAGCCGCACCGCATGCCGGCGTACCTGCAGAATTTGGCAGGGGAGTTGCATGGCTATTACAATAAATATCGGATCATCGGTGCGGATCGACCGCTGAGCCAGGCGCGCCTGGCGCTGGTTTCGGCGACCCGGACGGTGCTGGCGAACGCGCTCACCCTCCTGGGCGTGAAGGCACCAGAACGCATGTGATACAAGAAGCCGTCAGCCGTCAGCAATCAGCAGTCAGCAAGACGTCGGAGGGAAGGTTTCGAAGCTGACAGCTGACAGCCGACAGCCGATTGCTCCACGAAGTGGGAGGGGGGAATCATGCACGAGTTTCAACGGATGAAGCGACTGCCCCCCTATGTCTTCAGCATCGTCAACGAGCTGAAGAGCAAGGCCCGGGCGCGGGGAGAGGACATCATCGATTTCGGCATGGGGAACCCG
>JAHFDE010000169.1:0-1610 GCA_023249165.1 Candidatus Methylomirabilota bacterium
TGAACCATGAACCCTGAACTCCGAACCGTCATAGAGGTGGGGCATAGCCCGGACGCGGACGATGCCTTTATGTTCTACGCTGTCACGGCGGGCAAGATCGAGACCGGCGAGTTGGAGTTCCGTCATGTCCTCACGGACATCGAGACGCTCAATCGCTGGGCGATGGAGGGGAAGCTCCCCGTGACCGCTCTGTCGCTCCATGCGTACGCCTATGTTGCCGACAGGTATGCGCTGCTCCCCCACGGGGCGAGCATGGGGCGGCGGTACGGGCCGATCGTGGTCTCGCAGAGACCGCTGAGCCCGGAAGAGCTCCGCCGCGAGACCATCGCCATCCCGGGGACGCTGACCACCGCGTATCTCGCGCTGAAGGTCTGCGTCGGCGAGTTCTCGTATGCCGTTCTCCCATTTGACCAAATCCTCGGCGCCGTGGTGGAAGGGCGCTACGGCGCCGGCCTCCTGATCCATGAGGGACAGCTGACGTATCAAGATCACGGACTGGTCAATAGCCTCGATCTCGGAGTCTGGTGGCACGATCGGACAGGACTCCCACTCCCGCTCGGGGTGAACGCGGTCCGGCGCGATCTGGGCCAGACGCGAATGCGGCAGATCGCTGAATTCCTCCAGGCGAGCATCCAGTACGCCCTCCGGCATCGCCAGGAGGCGTTAACCTATGCGATGGGCTTTGCCCGCGGCATGGACCGGTCCTCAACAGACACCTTCGTGGGGATGTATGTGAATGAACTGACCCTGGCCTATGGCCAGGAGGGACGGCGAGCGGCGGAGCTCTTGCTTCAATGGGGATTCGAACGGGGGGTCTTGCCACGTCGGATCGACCTCGATTTCGTCGAGTAAGAAGTCCCCGAGAGGCGCGGAGGACATCCCTTTCGGCGTTGATTTCGGGGACGGCCTTGGGCTAGAATCCCCCCGCCATTTGGCGAGGTCGAGGGAGAGGAGCGAAGGGAGGCAGTGGTGAACCACCAGATGAGTGGTTGGACTCTCGTGTTGGGCGCCTCAAGCGGGTTCGGCGAGGCGACGAGCCTGGCGCTGGCCCGAGCGGGGATGCATATCTTTGGAGTCCACCTGGATCGCAAGACCACCCTGGCCAATGTGGAGCGGATCAACAAGGAGATTCGGGGGATGGGGCGGGAGGCCCACTTCTTTAACATGAACGCCGCCGACGAGGAGAAGCGCCGCGAGGCGTTGGATCAGATGGAAAAGGTCCTGAAGGAGCGGGATGAAGAGGGGGGGGTCAAGGTCCTCCTCCACTCATTGGCCTTTGGTACGCTGAAGCCCTTCGTCGCCGCGAATCCCGCCGAGGCCATCACCAAGGCCCAGATGGACATGACGGTGGACGTCATGGCGCACAGTCTCGTCTACTGGGTCCAGGACCTGGTCACACGGAGACTGATGAGGGACGGGGGCAGGGTCTTTGCGATGACCAGCTCGGGCGGACATCGGGTCTGGCGCACCTATGGGGCGGTCTCAGCCGCCAAGGCCGCGCTGGAGTCACACGTGCGCCAGCTCGCGCTGGAATTGGCCCCGATGGGGATCGCCGTCAATGCGATCCGGGCCGGGGTGACGGACACCCCCGCGCTGCGGAAGATCCCCGG
>JAHFDE010000169.1:1710-4227 GCA_023249165.1 Candidatus Methylomirabilota bacterium
GCCACCGTCATTGCCCCTGCTGCCCGGCCGCAGGCGATGTCAAGATCGGTATCGCCGATCACGATCACCCTGATCTCGTGCGATCCGCCCACGAGGCTTTTGCCCCGGTCGATCGCCTTTCGGATGAGGGCGGTGCGATCCTTTGCGTCCGAGCCGAAACCGCCGAAGGAAAAGTACCGGTTCAGATCGGCCCGACCCAGCTTGATGCGAGCCGCCCCTTCCAGATTGCCGGTGGCCAGGCCTAACCGGACCTCGCCCCGGGCGGCAAGGACCTCCAAGAGATGGGGGAGTCCCGGCATGATGCGGTAGCCTGGCGACTGCGGGACCTCGTCGTGAAGGTAGCCAAGATAGCGCCGACAGATGGCCTCGACCTGTTCGGGGGTGGGCGGCCGGCCCAAGCCGGCGACGAAGATGTCCTCGAGGATCTCCGGATCGGTCCGGCCGTGGAACCGGATGCCGTCTGTGGCCATCGTGACCCTGAACAGCTCACGGAACGTCCTTTGGAACGCCCGAATCCCGGCCCCCCCCGTATGGATAAGGGTTCCGTCCACATCGAAGAGAAGCAGATGGACCATCAGGAGATCCTCAACGGAGGCGCTGTTCGCTGAGCCATGTCAGCGCCCCCCGGCGCGCCGAAGAGGATCTCACCGAAGTGGCGCAGAATCCTCGCGGTGGCCCCCCAGATGATGTGAGGCCCTTCCCGGCGAACCCAGACCCGGACCGTTCCGCCTTCCTTCTCCCAGGTCTCCTCACGGAAGGCCTCCGGATCCCGAAGGATCTCGAGGGGCAGAGAGAGGAGATCGGCAATCTCTTCCCCGTTGATCTGGAAAGGATACGGAAAGGGGATGACCCCGACGACCGGCGTGATGAGGAAGTTGGAAGTGGCGGTGGCGGTATCGTCCACCTCCCCCAGGACGTCCACATCCTGGAGACGGATGCCCATCTCTTCGTGGGCCTCCCTCAGGGCCGTGGAGGTGGGATTCGGGTCTTCCGGGTGCCACGTCCCACCCGGAAAGGCGATCTGTCCTCCGTGCGTCTTGAGATGCTCCGTCCGCTTGATGAGGAGGATCTGAAACTCGCCTTCGTTCTGATAGAGAGGGACCAAAACCGCCGCCCGCTGTCTTCCCTCGGGAGACAGCAGCCGTCGTTGGCGCCCTATGATGATCCGCCGGATCTCGTCTCGTTCGATCACAGATGCCTCGTGAACCACGCGGTCGTCAAGTGGATGGCCCGCTCGCGGTCTGCGGGGTTGGTGAGTCGGTGGTCTGCTCCCGGGAGAATCTCGAGCGCCTTGGGTTCGTTGGCCCGCTCGTACAGCGCCCGGGCGTGAGAAGAGGGGACCAGCTCGTCCCGTTCTCCATGGATGATCAGGCAATGGGAAAGGCCGGGCGGGGCCTCGGCGAAGGTCCCCACTGCGAGTTCCTGGAAGAACGGGGCCCCGATCCCATGGGCCATGAGGGCCTCCCTGCGCCCCGCGAGATCTCGGAGGTGGGCTGGGGTGGCCCACAGCGCTGTGGCCATCACCTGTGGCATCTCCGGCGCGACGAAAACGGTCACATAGCCTCCAAGACTGCTCCCGACGACGAAGAAGCGCCCATCCAGCGTCTGGTGGTCCTGGAGCCGTGCGAGGATCGCCCTCAGGTCCTTGATCCGCCCGGCGACAGTCGTGTCCTTCAGTTTGCCGCCGCTCTGCCCGCAGCCTCGGAAGTCGAATCGGAGACAGGCGAAGCCCGCCTTGGTGAGGTGGGCCGCCAGGAGGAGGTACTTGTCGCTCGCCTTCGTACTGAGCAGGCCGTGGGCGGTAATGACGCAGGGCCATCGGCCCGGACCCGGAAGGTGCAGGACCCCCTCGAGCGGCTCTCCGTCCGAGCGGGCCAGCAGCGGCTCACCCACCATCCCCCCTCAGCCCTTTAATCTCGTGGCGGGCCCAAATGGCCTGCTCTTCCTGGCTCAGCTCCGCCAGATCCCAGAGGGTGACCATGATGGTGCCGAACATACCGGATCACAGGAATGGGCGCAAGACCTGAAAGCGGATGGAGTCGCCTTGACCCTTCTGCGACGGGGTGTTATCTTAGGCTGGAAGAATGGTGTTGAGGGCGGTTCTCGGCGGGCAGTACCAGCGCACCGATGTGAGGGGAGCGAGATGCAGGTTGCCGAGCGGATGAGGACGGCGGTGATCCTCGTCCGCCCCTCGGATAGCGTGCGGACCGCCCTGAAGTTGCTCGGGGAGCAAAAGATCCGACACCTGCCGGTGGTCGAGGACGGAAAACTCGTCGGCATCGTGACGGACCGGGATATCCGTCTGGTCTTTCCATCGGCGGTGACGGCGGACAACAAAGAGCAAGACCCCTTCGACGCCCTCGAGAAGATCTCGGTGGGTCAGATCATGACGAAGCGGGTCTTGACAGTCACCCCCGAGACTTCCATCGCCGATGCCGCTCGCCTGCTCCTCGAACGGCGCATTGGAGGGCTTCCGGTGGTCCAGGGGGACCTCCTGGTGGGGATCATCACCAAGAC
>JAHFDE010000170.1 GCA_023249165.1 Candidatus Methylomirabilota bacterium
CGTCCCCTTCCCGTGGGCCTGATCCGCCCCCTGACGGTCCTGGTGATTGTGATCGTGTCCTTCGGCCTCCTGGTCTTTGCAGCGGCCCAACTGAATCGCCTGTGTCTGTACCTCTCACCCATCGCCATCGGCCTGACGGTCTTCTATTCGTACACCAAGCGCTTTACCGCCTGGTCCCACCTGATCCTGGGGCTCTGCCTGGCGTGTGCCCCGATCGGCGCCTGGATCGCCATTCTCGGCAGGGTGGACCTGCCGCCGCTGCTGCTGGGGCTGGCCGTCCTGTTCTGGGTGGCCGGCTTTGACATCCTGTATTCCCTGGCCGATATCGAATTCGACCGCGCCTACGGTCTCTATTCGATTCCGGCAAGATTTGGGGCCCAGGCGGCGATGCGGGTGAGCCTCTTGTTGCACACCGCGGTCCCCATCCTGCTGGGCATCGTGGGCCAGCTTCTCGACCTGGGCCCGCTCTATTACCTTGGGCTCGTCATCGTCGTCGCTCTTCTGGGGTACGAGCACGCCACGGTCCGCCGCCACGGTCTCACGCGGCTCCAGACCGCCTTCTTTAATGTGAATGGGATCATCAGCATCACTCTGTTCACCGGCACCCTTCTGGATGCCTTGCTGAAATTCCCCTGATCGCTGTGACCCCTGATTTTCTCTGGAAATGACGCGACGGAGGGGAAAAAGGATGCGGCCGGGGAAGAGAAAACTATCTCCCCCGGCCCCATGGAGGTGGTGGTTACCGGAGAATCGATGCGCGGAGTCGGCGGGGGATTACTTCAGGAGTTTGTACCCCCGGTTCCGCATGCAGGCGTCGTAGGCGGTCTCGAACTGCGACCGAGCGGAGGTGCCGCCGGCAATGGCCCCCCCGGTAGCGCCGACAGCCGCTCCAGTCCCCGCACCGATGGCGGCGCCCGTTCCCGCGCTCCCGCCGATGGCGCCGCCGATCGCCCCAATGGCTGCTCCCCCTGCAGCCCCGCCCACGGCCCCGACGGCTCCCGACTCTACTGCCTTTGAGCCAGGATCTGGAGCGTATGAGCGCGCGATCTGCTCACATTCTGCGAGGTCCTTGTCGAGTTTGGCGCGATCGGTGGTGAAGGTGGGGTCGAGAGGGGGACGATACGTGCTGGCACAGCCCGCCGCGAACAGGGCGGCAACGGACCAGAGGACCAGATACCGTTTCATGCTCTCACCTCCTCTGTGATGGGCATGGCAGTCGGCCCTATTTTATGGCAGAGTTTCCGGGACTCGTCAATCGCTTTTGCGGTCAGGGGACCCCGCAGATTCCCTGCGGGGAGGAGCCTCCGGCCTCGCTCCTGGCCTGACACTAGCCCAGCCGAGGAAGGGCGGTCCCCCTGATCGGCGGTTCGCGCTTCTTCCTTTCTCCAGGCGGCACGTGTAGGCCCTGAGCGACATTGCCGGGAGCGGCGGGGCCCCTCGGCGGGGCGGCGGCCTGGGAAACCGAGGCGCGATCCGTGCGTCGTTTCCTTGCACGGAGCGTGAACACGGAGGGACCCAGGCCGTAAGCCGCCGAACAGGGTCGCCGCGGGAGGCCAGGAGGGAGGGGCCGAACGTGCGAGCCCTTCCCGTCTGGTTGCGTTTGGATCTTTGGCTAAGAACCTGATCCGCACTTTCTGGAGGTGATCACGCAGGCATTGCTCGGCACGCGGTGAACGATGCGAGGTCGATGGATCGCCTCGTGCGCGACAAAGTGTCCGGTCTGGATGGGTCCATGCCAGATTGGCCTGCTTCGTCGTCCTCTGCTATCCCGCTCCTTGTCCCCGGTGAGTGCCCTTCGATCGCAGGATCACATAGTTACGTTTCATGAAAGCACCTGGCACGAGCTCTGCTTTGCCGCTTTCGTGTCCGGAGAGGAAATGGCCATCGAAAACGACGCTGCTCCGCGGGGACAGGAGATGGAGAAGAGGGAACATCCGCGGCACACCTGCACTGGGCCGATCATCTACCGGCAGCTCGGACCAGCTCGTGCCGGGAGCATGCACGACCTCAACGAAAGAGGGCTGATGGTGACACTGGCAGAGCAGTTCCCGGTGGGAACCCTGCTCGATCTGCTCATCTTCCTCGGCGAGAGGTCCATCCGCGCCGAGGCCGAGGTCGTCTGGTCTCAGAATGCTCCCCCGGAGCAGGCCACCTCATACCTGCATCGGCTGAGGTTCACCAGCCTCGATCTTCAGGACCGATTGAGCTTGGAGCTCTTCATCGCGGTTGCCTTCAGCGGGAAGGGGGGTGCCGACGAGACGGTCGTGAAAGAGGTCAGGCCAAGGCCGTGATGGCGAGCGGCTGTCAGGGGCGGCCTTGTTTGGCCCCAGGAATCAGCTTCATGACTCGCGTAGTGAGTCCCCGGACCAAAGTGACCATCGCTGTCCGGATGGGGGAGGGTAGCTGGCGCAGCTTCTTGGAGCCCCAACAGCGCGGACACGGCTGGAGTGCGTAGCGCGGGTCTCTCCCACCCCGGCACGTCGGGCATTCAATCAAGTTTCGGCTTTCTGTCATCGTTGTTCCCCTCGGTAGGATTTCTTCGCAATTCCTGTGCCAGGATTGGCAGGCTGGAAGCTGCCAAAATTGAAGGGCCTCACCCGGCAGGAGATGCCAAGGCACTGGCGGATTCTGGGCGGCTGCCGGGAAATCGGCAGCTTCACCTCCACCACCGTTCGCCCTCTGCCCTCTTGAGTCCTGTGCTGCTCCCAATACACCGAGGAAGGCAACAGTTGAGACAACTTGACCGACCTAATCCGCGGCGAAGTGGGGGGCCAGGCCTGGGCCTATTTGGCATGAATCTCATTTACAATCAGGTAGTTACATTCGTAAGACCATCACTGGTACGTTTACTGCAGATAGCTGTACAAACAGGGTCTCTATCCGCTCTTCTTCGCTGGAATGGAGGGTTTTCGATCGGTGCAGCGTCGTTGTCGCCGCCGGTGTGACGATCCCGTGAAAAGCGCCGGCGGATTTTCACTTGTTGAGGTCCTGATCGCCGCCGCCATTCTTGGCGTGGTTCTCCTGGCCATTGCCGGTCTATTTTCCACCGGCTACTCCAATGTCGGGGCCGCGGGGAGGCGGACAAAGGCGGTGGAGCTCGCCAAGCAGAAGATGGAGCAGTTGCGGGACGGAAGCTTTCCCCCGAGCACGGTTGGCAGCCCGGAGATCGTGGAGGGCATTTACAACCGCTCGTGGACGGTGGCGATCACCGGTGCGCCGAGCCAGGTGGCCACGGTCAGGGTGACGGTCGCCTGGCCGGACGCCAATCAGGGGACGAGGCAGTTGACGTTGACGAGTATGATGGTTCCGTAAGCGGAGTGGCGTGGTGAGGGAACAGGTGTCGACACAATGGAGGGGTGAGCAGGGCTTTACCGTTGCAGAGGTCCTGATGGCCTCCGTCCTGGTCGTTATCATCTTCATTCCGCTGTACGGCCTTTTCATGGCGGGCCATAGAACCTTTAACACGGGTGTGGACCGGGCCGAGATCCAGCAAAATGCCCGGGTGGCGCTCCAGTCGATGACCCGGGAGATCAGGATGGCCGGCTACGAGTTCCCTGGGTTGCTTAATCCCGCCTGCCCGTCGCCGAAGGCGGCCGCCTGCGTCCTCCCGACGCGGCTGGCCTCCAAGATCGGGCTCATCGCCGACGTGGACGGGGACGGCACGACGGAGGAGGTCGAATACGAGCTCCGCAACTGCGTGAACCAGATTTGTACGCTGGTCCGGCGGGAACGGAATTGGGACGGCGCGACTTCGACCTGGGGCGCGTGGTCAGCCTACGAGACCATCGCAGGCAACATCGAAGGGTTGACCTTCACGTATCTCCCCGCCCTGACCCCAAGCCGGGTGCGAGTCCAGGTGAATGTGCGGGAGCCGAATACGGGCCCTGATGTGGCCTACATGGTCGTCTCGGACATGGTCTTGCGGAACCTGTGAGCAGGAGATGCGGAGGATCACGGCTATGGATCTCTTGAGCCGGAAGCAGATGGGAGTGTCCCGGGGTGAGCAAGGATCGGTCTTGGTCATCGCCCTGCTCTTTGCCAGCATCCTCACCATCATGGGCGTCAGCTTTATCACCATTTCCGGGACCGATATCTCCATCGTTTTTAATGAGACCAACCACTCGCAGGCCTTCTATTTGGCCGAGGCGGGGATCGCCGAGGGCACCCGGATCCTGAGGGATAGCGGTGACTGGGACAACCAGTTGGGTGCGCCGCAACCCTTCCC
>JAHFDE010000171.1 GCA_023249165.1 Candidatus Methylomirabilota bacterium
CCCAGGCGTTCAGCCAGGTGATCAGAAAGAACGGCGGGCAGGATAATGCCTTCACCAGTCAAGACTACACCGGGTACTTTGTGACGTTAGCGGCGGATCGCGTCCACCTCCCCCTCGAGCTGGAGCCCGATCGGATGGTCAACCTCCTCCTGAATCCGGATGAGGTCGAGCGAGAGCGCAACGTGGTCATGGAGGAGCGGCGGCTGCGCACCGAGGACGACCCCACGAGCTCGTTATGGGAAAAGGTCCAGGCGGCCGCCTTCAAGGCGCATCCCTATGGCAAACCGGTGATCGGCTGGATGGAGGATATCCGGAAACTCAGCCGGGGAGATCTCCAGGCCTTCTACAAGACGTACTACGCCCCGAACAATGCCGTCGTGGTGGTGGTGGGCGACTTTAACCGGGCGGAGCTCCTCCCCAGGATCCAGAAGGCGTTCGGCGCGATTTCTCGCGGCCCCGAGCCGCCGCCGGTCCGCATTGTCGAGCCACCCCAAAACGGAGAACGCCGGGTCACCCTCACGAGGGAGGATGCGAAGCTTCCGTTCATTATGGTCATCTATCACGCCCCGAACCTGACCGATGCCGATAGCTACCCCCTCGAAGTGCTGGAGGTCATCCTGGCCGGCGGCAAGAGTGCCCGCCTTCACCGGAACGTGGTCTACGAAAAGCAGCTTGCCCTGAGTGCGGGTGCGCATTATGCCCGGGTCTCCGCTGACCCCGAAGCCTTTGCCCTGTATGCCAGCTCCCTCCCGGGGAAGAACGTAGAAGAACTGGAGCAGGCACTCTACGCCGAAGTCGAACGACTCAAGACCGAGCTGGTCTCGCCACGGGAGCTTGAGAAGGCCAAGAACCAGATTGAAGCCTCTTTCGTTTTCAGCCAGGACTCGATCTTCAGCCTGGCCCGGCAACTGGCCTCGTACGAGATCGTGGCCGGATGGCGGCACTGGAAGGCCTACCTGTCTGGGATCCACGCCGTGACGGCCGAAGATGTGCAGCGGGTGGCGAAGAAGTACCTCACGACCGGGAATCGGACCGTGGGGATCCTGATTCCGGGCGGCGCTGCAACCGGCGGTGAGCAACCGGCGACCGGCCCTCAGCCAAAGACCGAAGGCGCAAGGCCGTGAGACGTCAGCAGAAACTTGCGGGCAAACGGAGCTGTACGCTATCCGGAAATGGTGCGGTGAACAGACACGTAAGGAAAACCGGCCTGGTCCTTCTCCTCCTCGGCCTGCTGCACCACTCGCTGGCAGAGGCGGCTCCCTTTGGACGCCGGGCGGAGATGGAAAACGGCCTGACGCTCCTCGTGGCCGAGCGCCCGACGCTCCCTATGGTCACAGTCCAAGTCCTGCTCAAGACGGGCTCCGTGCTAGAGCCGAAGGAAAAATCCGGCCTTGCTCACCTCACCGCGGCTCTCCTGCCCCTGGGGACGGTGAGCCGCACGGCCCCCGAGATCAATGAGGCGATCGAGTTCGTAGGAGGTGGCCTCAACGCCGATGCGTCTTGGGACTCCAGCAGCCTTTCGCTGACGGTGCTGAAAAAGGACCTCGATATGGGCATGGCGCTTCTCGCGGATGTGCTGCTCCATCCCGCCTTTCGCGAGGCGGAGATTGCACGCAAGGTCCGGGAACTCAAGGGTCGCATTCGCCAAAAGCAGGAGGATCCCGGGACCGTCGCCCGTGAGACCTTTGCCGCGACCCTCTTTGGCGACCATCCGTACAGCCGGCCCGTGGAAGGGACGGAGGGGAGCTTGGACCGGATCACCCGGCAGGACCTCGTCGATTTTCACCGGCGCTATTATGTCCCAAACAACAGCATCATGGTCGCGGGTGGCGATGTCACGCTTGAGGAACTCAGGGGGTATGTGCAAAAATATCTCAAGGCCTGGGCGCGAGGGAGCGTCGGCCCAGTCAAGGCAGCGTCGGATGCACCGCCCCGGCGCCGTCAGGTGGTCAAGATCGATCGGGGGGTGACGCAGGCCAATATCGTCTGGGGGGATATCGGCATCGAGCGGAAGAATCCGGACTATTACGCCCTCTCGGTGATGAACCAGATCCTGGGAGGGGGCGGTCTCACCTCGCGTCTGATGCGGAGCATCCGAGAGAAGCAGGGGTGGGCCTATGATGTGCACAGCGCGCTCGGGGCCCGGCGTTTCCCCGGGCCATTCCTGGTGGCGCTGCAGACCAAGAACGAGACGGCGTCCCCCGCCATTGAGGAAGTGCTCAAGCAGATCCGGGAGATCCGGAACACAGGGGTGACGGCGGAAGAACTGGAGGAGGCCAAGGGGTTCCTCACCGGGAGCTTTCCCCTGCGGTTCGACACCAATCAGGACGTCGTGGGGCTTCTCGCGGGCATGGAGCTTTACGGTCTAGGGATGGACTACCCTGAGCGGTATCCCGCAATCATCAAGGCGGTGACCCGTGACGATGTCCTCAGGGTGGCCCGGAAATACCTGCATCCGGATCGGGGCGTCCTCGTCGTGATCGCCGATCCGGCCAAGGCCAAGCTCCCTTTCTAGCCCCGAAGGGGTCAGTGGTCCGAAGATTGCAACTAGAGATGGATGAAAATGACTAACGTCAGCGACATCATGGTTGAGAATCGCCAGCATCCCCGGTTTCGACTTCGCATGCCGGTGCTCTGCGAGGGCCCTGCGGTCCACGACTACCGCGCCCTCGGCGTCACCCAGAATGTGAGCCAGAGCGGCCTGTTGATCGAGGTTCCACAGCTCGTAGCCCTGGGTACCGCGACGAATCTTCGTCTCCTAACGGGAGACCGGATCGCCCGGGCGGAGGCGCTGGTGGTCTGGACAACCGAGCCCCCCCTCAACCTCATGGGCGTGCGGTTCACCGTGATGACCGGAGGCGACTCCCTTGCCTGGAAGCAGCTCCTGGCATTTCAGGGAGGCCCCACCCCCCGGGACTCCCTCCGCATCCCCATCGATCTCGACATCACCTGCCTGATCCCACCGTACGCCCGACTGAGAGGCCGCGTCAGGAATCTGAGCGATAGCGGGATGATGATCGTCTTTCCTCGCGAGGTTCGGCCGCAGACGCGCGTGAGTGTGGCGGTCCCCCGGTGGCTCAACCTTGCCCCGGTAGACGCGGAAGTGGTGTGGACCGGGGCCAGCTCCGAGATGCACGGCGTCGTCCACGGCCTTCACTTCACGACGGACGACATGGTCAAGGAACTCTTCCTCATTGGTACCCTCCTCCGCGAGTTGCTTCACTAAGATAAATGAAGTAAACACACGACGCGCGTTTGCGTTACCGGCCCGAACCCACGGAGACACGAGAGAGCAGGAGAAACGCCAAGTGTCCACCCGATCCCTGGGGCATCACGCAGGGGGTGAACCCGAGGTTGAGAGGCCTGCGGTTCCGGAGCCGACCTACGCCGAGCGGGCCAGGACGCTGCTATACATTGGCCGTGTCGGCAGCCTCTCGACCGTTTCCCGAAGACATCCGGCTTGGCCGTTCGGTTCCGTGATGCCCTATGGACTCGATCCTCTTGGCCGGCCCATCTTGCTCATCAGCGACATGGCCGTCCACACCCAAAACATTACCGGAGACCCTCGCGCCAGCCTCCTGGTGTCCCAGCCGGACTGGAGCGGAGACCCGCTCGGGGGCAGCCGTGTGACCCTCATGGGGAATGTCTCCCTGATTCGGGCCGAGGAACGGGAAGAGGCGCGCCGGCTCTACCTGGCCCGTTACGAGACCGCGAGGTACTGGGTGGACTTCCAGGACTTTGCCTTGTACCGCATGGAGGTCCTGGACATCTATTTCGTCGGGGGCTTCGGCGTGATGGGTTGGGTCCCGGTTGATGAGTATGCTCGTGCTCACCCCGATCCGCTGGCGGACGCGGCGCCCGGGATCCTCCAACATATGAACGCCGACCATGCGGATGCCTTACTCCTCCTGGCCCGGGTTTTCGGTGGCGTCGATGCCGATGAAGCGGCGATGATTTCGGTCGACCGGCTCGGCTTTCATGTGCGGCTCAAGAAGGGATCCCGGGTGCAGGGGGCCCGTATCCCGTTCAGCCGCGAGGTCAGGAGTCCGGAAGAGACCAGGGCGGTCCTGGTGGAAATGGTTCAAGACGCAAGAAAGCGGGCCTGACCCGAGTATCTATTGCCCCTGCTGTATGCGACCGTCCTTACGATGTAATCCTTACATTCTCTTCCATGTAAGCCTTACATCCTGCGCGGCCTTGG
>JAHFDE010000172.1 GCA_023249165.1 Candidatus Methylomirabilota bacterium
TCTTGTCCCTCGGCGGCATTATCGGAGCCGCCGGCTTTCAGCGTCTGGTCCGACTGGATCGCCTCCGCTGGGAGTACATCCGGCAAAACGCCTGTCGATGGCACCGCTGGCAGATTTTCGAGGAGGGGACCTCGCTCATCTGTGCCCTCTGCGGAAAGCGGAGCCGGCGGCTCAATCCCGCTCCGGAATTCCCCCCCGACGTGATTTAGTCATCGGGGAACGTCTCCCCATAGCATTCCCCTTGCCACGTTCGGTTCACGGTCCCTGTTCGACCCCTTCTCGTGTACTCATGCTCTAGCTCAACCCCCCCAAGCTTCTATTTTTGCTTGACAAAACATGAATAAAACACTATTTTACGCACCAGTTCTGAGGGTAAAGCCGTTTGCGAGGACTGCAGGCCGTTCTGGGGTAAAATGGGTTTATACATTTCCCTTGACAGGGGGAAGTTAAATCTGATAGGAGAGACCAACCGCATGATCTCCAAGGCAGTGGGCATCGATACGAGATAAATCTACAAGGAAAGGGGGGTGATCGCACGCGAATTTCAGGGGTGGGGGGAAGGTCAACGTCTCTATGCACGTGTGGCTTAGAAGGGAGGCGAATTTGTCCTCTCTTCTGAAAGAATGGGAGGCGTGACGATGGCAGACGAACGGCTTCCGAACCGGATGTTGTTTCCGATCTTGGGAATCCTCATGAACCTCTGTATGGGGAATCTGTACGCTTGGAGCGTCTTTCGCATCCCCCTGCAGAAGGCGTACGGATGGTCGGCTTTCGATGCGACCGTGCCGTTTGCCCTTTCGATCGCGTTCTTCTCGATCGGGTTGATCTTTGCCGGCCGCTGGCAGGATAAGGTGGGCCCGAGGACCGTGGCGATGACGGGAGGTGTCGCCGTGGGGGCGGGGTTCATGCTGTCGGGCATCATTGGGAGCACCCTGATGGGCCTCTACCTCGCCTTTGGCGTGATCGCCGGCCTCGGCCTCGGCGCGGCCTACGTGACCCCTATTGCGGTTACCGTCAAGTGGTGGCCAGATAAGCGGGGGCTCATGACCGGCCTGGTCGTGATGGGGTTCGGCGCGGGCGCCATCATCGGCGGCATCGGGGGACCGCTGCTGATCGCTAACGTCGGGGTCTTGACCACCTTCCTGATCTTCGGGATCATCTTCGGCGCCGTCATCACCTTCTGCGGGGCGCTCCTCCGGAACCCGCCCCCTGGGTACAAGCCGGCAGGCTGGTCGCCCCCGGCACCCGCTCCTGGTGTCAAGGTAGTGAAGTACGACTACTCGTTAGGAGAGATGATAGCGACCCTTCCCTTCTGGTTGCTGTGGATTGAGTACCTGGTCTCCGCAGGGGTGGGGCTCATCGTTATCTCCCAGGCCTCCCCGATCGGCCAAGAGATCGCAGGGCTGACGCCGGTCGTCGCCGGTGGAGCGCTGACGATGCTGGCCGTCTTTAACGGGTTAGGGCGGCCGGGCTTCGGGTGGATCTCGGACGTCATCGGGCGCTCCAGGGCGATGAGCCTGATCTTCGTGATGCACATCGCGGCGCTGCTGTTCGTCCTCCCGAACGCGACGTCGTTCTCCACGTATGCCCTGGGGGTCTGCATAGTGGGGTTCGCCTTCGGCGGCACCCTGGCCCTCATGCCGGCCTTTACCGCCGACTTCTTCGGGACCAAGAACCTGGGGCTGAACTACGGCGGCCTCTTCACCGCGTATGGCGTGGCCGGCGGGGTGCTGAGCCTCTTCGCCATCCAGGTCCGGGTCGCGACAGGCGCCTGGACGAGCGCCTTCTGGTATTTGGTGATCGCATCCGCCGTGGGGCTCGCTCTGACCTTCATCACCAAAGCGCCGGCCCCGAAGGAAGCGGAGGCAAAGGCGTAAGGAACGTCTCCTGGAAATCGAGCTTGTTCGCATAAGAGGCTCACCGAAAGGTGAGCCTCTTATTGTCTCTTGACTGCTCCGCTCGAGCGAGGTGTCAGGATGAGCCACAAAGCGCTCTACGACATCGGCGAGATGCCCCCCCCTGGATACGTCCCCAAGTCCATGCATGCGTACCTCATCCGTCAGGACAGGTTTGGCGATCCGATCAAGGCCTTTCAGGTCGAGCAGGTCGAGGTCCCGTCCATCAAGCCGGATGAAGTCCTCGTCTATGTCATGGCTGCCGGGATCAACTACAATAACGTCTGGGCCGCCCTCGGGAGCCCCGTGGATGTGATCAAGAGCCGCCAGAGGGATCCAGACTATGTCCCCTTCCACATCGGCGGCAGCGACGCCTCGGGCATCGTCTATGCGGTCGGCTCCGAGGTGAAGGGCCTCCGGGTCGGCGACCAGGTGGTGATCCACTGCGGGATGTGGAGCCCTGACTGCCCGGTGGTCCGGTCCGGGGCCGATCCGATGTTCAGCCCCACCTTTCGCATCTGGGGCTACGAAGCCAACTGGGGAAGCTTTGCCCAATTCGCCAAGGTCCAGGCCCACCAGTGTCTCCCCAAGCCACCCCAGCTCAACTGGGAGGCGGCCGCGGCCTATATGCTGTCGGGTGCCACCGCCTACCGGATGCTCCAGGGCTGGCCCGAGCATGCGGTTCGGCCCGGGGACGTGGTCCTGGTCTGGGGTGGGGCGGGCGGCTTAGGGTCGATGGCCATCCAGATTACGAAGGCGGCGGGCGGCATCGCGGTGGCGGTGGTCTCGGGTGACGACAAGGGGGAGTACTGCCAAAAGCTGGGCGCCAAGGGATACATCAATCGGCGGAAGTTTGCCCACTGGGGGATGCTGCCGCACTGGAAGGACACGGGCGCGTATAGCCGCTGGCTCGAGGGGGCCCGGGCCTTCGGCAAAGCGATTTGGGACGTTCTGGGTGAGCGGAAGAACCCGCGCCTGGTCTTTGAGCACCCGGGCGAGGATACCATCCCGACCTCCATATTCGTCTGCGATACGGGCGGCATGGTGGTGATCTGTGCCGGGACCACCGGCTATACCGCGGGTGTGGACCTCCGCTACCTCTGGATGCGGCAGAAGCGGTTCCAGGGGTCCCACTTTGCCAATGATGAGCAGTGTGCGGCCCTGAACCAGTTGGTCATCGCGGGAAAGGTCGATCCCTGCCTCTCCCGGACCTTTGCCTTCGACGAGCTCCCCCTGAGTCACCAGCTCATGCATGAGAACCGCCACCCACCCGGCAACATGGCGGCCCTGGTCGGCGCCCCGCGCCCGGGATTGACGGATGTCCCGTAGTGCCCCGCCCACTCCCTTCTTCGACCAAGCAGTCGCCTCCCGCGACGGGCATGAACCCTGCCTTCTTCAGGGTTGCCGACGGGTTTGTGCCCTGTCGGAACGTCGGCCGCGCGAGTCCAGGGGTGTCCGGGGCCTGAGCGGACGTCCTGTCCTGAGGACGGCTCGCCGATGATGCACCTGATCTGGCTGGTGCCCGGCTTCCCCCTGGTTGGGGTCATCGTCAATGGCCTCTTCGGCCGCACCCACATCCGGGATCGGGCCCACTGGGTCGCAATCCCCGCCGCCGGCCTCTCCTTCCTCGTCGCCCTCCTGATTGCCGTCCAGGTGTTTGCCGGCCAGACCCTGGATCTGGATCTCTACCCGTGGGTGGTCGCCGGGAATCTCCAGGTCCCCGTCGGGTTCCTGGTGGACCCCCTCTCGACGGTGATGATGTTCACCGTGACCTTCGTGGGCTTCCTCGTCCACGTCTATTCTGTCAGATACATGCAGGGAGACCCCGGCTACCCCCGCTACTTCACCTACCTCAATCTCTTTCTGTTCGCCATGCTCGTGCTGGTCCTGGCCAACAACTACCTCCTCATGTTTCTCGGCTGGGAAGGGGTAGGGGTCTGTTCGTATCTCCTGATCGGTTTCTGGTACGAACGCCAGAACGCCAGCGATGCGGCGAACAAGGCGTTCATCGTGAACCGGGTCGGGGATGCAGGGTTCCTCCTGGGGCTGTTCCTGATCTGGACGACCTTCGGGTCCCTGAAGTACGCCGAGGTCTTCGCCAGGGCCGAGCAGGTGCTGGGTACAGGCTCCACGTTGGCCACTGTGATCACCCTGGCCCTTTTCGTGGGGGCCATGGGCAAGAGTGCCCAGCTTCCTCTCTCCGTCTGGCTGCCGGATGCCATGGAGGGCCCCACGCCAACCTCAGCCATGATCCATGCGGCCACGATGGTGAC
>JAHFDE010000173.1 GCA_023249165.1 Candidatus Methylomirabilota bacterium
TGCGCGAGATCATCGCCCTGGCGTGCGGAGATTGTAAGCGTCGAAATTATTCGACGACCAAGAACAAAAAGAACACGGCGGACCGCCTCGAACGGAAGAAATATTGTCGGTGGTGCCGGAAGCACACCGCCCACAAGGAAGTGAAGTAACGCAATGAAGGAAGGCCAGTAGCTCAATGGCAGAGCACCGGTCTCCAAAACCGGCGGTTGGGGGTTCGAGTCCCTCCTGGCCTGCCACGTTGGTTCAGGGTTCACAGTTCAGGGTTCAGGGCCTGGGGGCCCTCGGGTCGGCGATGAACCATGAACCATGAACTCTGAACGAGGCACATAGATGCGGGAGTGGGTCGATAAGGCTATCCGGTTCTTTAGGGAGGTGCGGGCCGAGCTGGGGAAGGTGAACTGGCCTTCCCGCAAGGAAGTCATCGGCTCGACCGCTGTGGTGCTCGTCTCGGTGTTCATTCTCTCCTTCTTTCTGGGGTTGGTCGACGTGGTTCTTCAGAAGGTCATGTCGGCCATCCTGAGGTAAGGTCCCGTGGTGACGACGGAGCAAAAAGAGCAGACGACGGAGCAAAAAGAGCAGCGGTGGTACGTGGTCCACACGTACTCGGGGTTTGAGAGCAAGGTGAAGGCGAGCCTCGAGCA
This sequence comes from Candidatus Methylomirabilota bacterium, assembly GCA_023249165.1. Lineage (GTDB taxonomy): Bacteria > Methylomirabilota > Methylomirabilia > Methylomirabilales > CSP1-5 > CSP1-5. Next base: position 642 of record JAHFDE010000173.1, read on the forward strand.
GCGAGCGACTGCCCTGGGCTTTCGGGACAAGATCGCGGAGATTCTCATCCCGACTGAGGATGTGGTGGAGCTCAAGAAGGGGAAGAAGCGGATCGCCTCCCGCAAATTCTTTCCCGGCTATGTCCTGATCCGGATGGAGATGTCGGATGACCTCTGGTATCTGGTGCGCAGCACGCCGAAGGTGACCGGGTTTGTCGGACCGGGAACCCGGCCCACGCCCATCCCCGACGCGGAGGTCGCCCAGATCCGACAGCAGGTAGAGGAGGGAACGGAGAAACCCCGACACAAGGTCCAATTCGTGCGGGGCGAGGCGGTCCGTGTCATTGACGGACCCTTCACGAACTTCACCGGCCTCGTTGACGAGGTCAGGCCGGACAAGGGGCGCCTGAAGGTGATGGTGAGCATCTTCGGCCGCCCGACCCCGGTGGACCTGGAATTTTTGCAGGTGGAGAGGGTCTGAGGGAGCAACAGTCAGCTGTCGGCTATCAGCTATCAGCAAGAGGCAAGGACCATAAGGGGTTTCATGCTGACGGCTGACCGCTGATTGCTGACGGCTGAGCCGGAGGCGCAATGGCGAAGAAGGTCGCGGCAGTTGTCAAACTGCAGGTCCCAGCGGGCAAGGCGAATCCGTCTCCGCCGGTGGGCCCAGCCCTCGGCCAGCATGGCGTGAATATCATGGAGTTCTGCAAGGCCTTCAACACCAAGACTCAGAGTCAGGAGGGCCTGGTGATCCCCGTGGTGATTACCGTCTATGCCGATCGCTCTTTCACCTTTATCACCAAGACCCCGCCGGCCTCGATCCTCCTGAAGCAAGCGGCGGGGATCGCGCAGGCCTCCAAGGAGCCGAACCGGATCAAGGTGGGGAAGGTGACCCGGGCCCAGGTCGAAGAGATCGCCAGGACCAAACTCCCGGATCTCAATGCCAACGGGCTGGAAGCAGCGGTCCGGATCGTGGAGGGGACCGCGCGGAGCATGGGGATCGAGATCGTACCATAAAGACAGCCGTCAGCGGTCAGCTATCAGCAAGGAAGGGCTAGGAGGCTAGAACGCTAGAAGCTGGTGGATGCCGAATTCCTTAGTTGGGGCTTTCCAGCCTACTAGCGTTCCAGCATCCCAGCAGTGTATTGCCGGCAGCTTCGCCGGAGGCGAAAGATGGCGCGGAAGAAGCGATATACCAAGGCGAAGGCGGCGGCGGCCGAGCGGGCGCCGCAGCCCGTCGACATCAGGGCGGCCATCTCCGTGTTGAAATCGATGGCCCCGGCCAAGTTCAACGAGACCATGGAGATGGCGGTCCGTCTCGGCGTGGACCCTCGGAAGGCGGATCAGCTGGTGCGAGGGACCGTCGTCCTTCCCCACGGGACCGGCCAGTCGGTCCGAGTCCTGGTCTTTGCCAAGGGGGAGAAGGAGAAGGAGGCCCGCGAGGCGGGGGCGGATTACGTCGGGTGCGAAGACCTGATCGAAAAGATCCAGCAGGGGTGGCTCGAATTTGACCGGGCCATCGCCACCCCAGACGTGATGGCTCAGGTGGGGAAGCTGGGGAAGATCCTGGGTCCCCGAGGGCTCATGCCCAACCCCAAGACCGGTACGGTCAGCTTTGACATCGCCCGGGCGGTGAAGGAGTTCAAGGGGGGCAAGATCGAGTATCGGGTGGACAAGGCGGGCATCGTCCACGCCCCGTTCGGGAAGGCCTCGTTCTCGGAGGATCAACTGACGGAGAATGCCACTGTTCTCCTCGAGACAGTCATCCGGGCCAAGCCCCCCACCAGCAAGGGGAAGTATGTGAAGAGCGTCGCCGTCTCGGCGACGATGAGCCCCTCCGTGCGGATCGACCTGGGCACCGTAGGGGCCTTGGGCAAGGTATAGGAGGCGGCGGCGAAGGGCATGAGTCGTGAAGGGACGAGGAGCGGGGTGATGGTTCGCGTATCGGCAAAGCGGCAGGCACGCATCGGGGAGGTCGAGCGCCTGGAGGCGAGGCTTCGAAACGCCAAGAGCTTGATCCTCACTGAGTATCGGGGCTTGACGGTCGCTGAGATCACCGAGCTTCGGCGGGCGCTGCGGGGTGGCTCGGCGGAGTACCGCGTGGTAAAGAACAGCCTGACCCAGCGGGCCGCGGACGCGTTGGGGATCCGGGGGCTGGCACCGTACCTGGTCGGGCCCACGGCCGTGGCCTTCACCTCTGGCGATCCGGTGGCGGCTGCCAAGATCCTTACCGCCTTCTCCAAGAGGACCCCGGTCCTTCAGGTCAAAGCGGGGCTGGTGGACGGCCGGGTCCTCCCCCGGGAGGAGATCCTGGCCATGGCGGAGTTGCCCCCACGCGAGGTGATGGTGGCCCGCCTGATGGGGATCATGGTGGCCCCCCTCCGAGGACTCGGCGCCGTCCTCTCGGGTTCGCTCCGCGCCATGGTGGTCGGCCTGGATCAGGTGAGGCAGAAGAAAGAGGGGAGCGCAGGTTGAACCGGGGGATCAGGGTCCCCCGCACATCGGGAGCAGAGGAGGATTCGATGGGGAAGATGACGGTTCAGGATTTTGTTGAATCCATCGACACGTGGACAGTCCGGGAGCTGCATGAGGCGGTCAAGGCCCTAGAGACAAAGTACGGCATCTCGGCTGCCGCTGTCGCCGCCCCGGTGGCGGTGGCGCCCGGGGCGCCTGCCCCCGGTGCCCCCGCGCCAGCCGAGGAGAAGACGGAGTTTGCCGTCATCCTCGCCGAGGTCGGCGCGAAGAAGATTCAGGTGATCAAAGAAGTCCGGGCCGTCACCACCCTGGGCCTGAAAGAGGCCAAGGACCTGGTCGACGGCGCACCCAAGCCGGTCAAGGAAGGTGTCTCCAAACAGGAGGCGCAAGAGATCAAGGCCAAGCTCGAGGCGGCGGGTGCCAAGGTCGAGATCAAGTAGTGGCGGTTCTCTGACGCCTTGTCGAAGAGCGATGCCCGGGCGGGCGCCTTCGATCGAGGAGGGACCTGTGGGCGTTTTTGCTGTGAGGAGGAAGACGTCGTATGGCGGGAGGCAACGTGGCGGTTGGAAAGACCAAGGAGCTTGAGCGGCGGATCAGCTTCGCCAAGTTTCCCGAGATCATCGCCATTCCAAATCTGATCGAGATACAGCGGGGCTCCTTCCAGCAGTTTCTGCAGCTGGATCTCGCACCGGAGCGGCGGGAGGAGATCGGGCTTCAGGGGGTCTTCGCCAGCATCTTTCCCATCAGCGATTACGAGGACTCCGCCTCCCTCGAGTTCGTGAAGTACGATTTCGGGGAACCCAAGTACACGCCGGAGGAGTGTCGCGAGAAGGGGATGACCTACTCGGTTCCCCTCAAGGTGACCCTGCGCCTGGTGGTGTGGGACAAGTCGGGGGATGGGGCGCGGGGCATCCGGGATGTGAAGGAGCAGGAGGTATACCTGGGCGAGATGCCCGTGATGAGCGAGCATGGCACCTTCATCATCAACGGGACCGAGCGGGTGGTGGTGAGCCAGCTCCATCGATCTCCCGGGGCCTTCTTCGCCCACGATCGGGGCA
>JAHFDE010000040.1 GCA_023249165.1 Candidatus Methylomirabilota bacterium
GCATGCCTCCACGAGCGCTACCGGACTTGGGAAGCCTCGATCCCTTAGACGCTCTCCGTCATGCTGGGCAGAGGGCCGGAGCATCGTCCGGCCCTCTGCGCCGAATGGGTTCACTGAGCTTGTCAGCTACAAAGAGCAGGGGCGAATCCGGCTTTCTTGAGGGACTCGGGAACGCTCTTGCAGTAATCGCTCACCGTCTTATCCATCATCCTGCTCATGCCCCCAAGTCGGGTGCTGAGCTTCTGCAGCTCGGACTGGATGGCAGACAACTCCTTCTTCAGGGCCGTGAGGTCCTCCCCGGTCGCCTTCATCATCGCCTTGTCGGCCTCCATCATCTCTGCCGCACTCGCAGGAGTGATGGAAAGCCCTGGGCCGCCGAGGGTCATGAAAAGCACGGCGAGGAGTCCGATGGTAACCACTATACGCGTCATGTCTTTACCCCCCTTTCATTATGGAAAACCACACCCACCCCACGAGGCCAGCGCTCATCCCCCTCACGACAGGACGCCCGTAATCCTGGACGCGAGAGAGCATCATAAGGATGCAACCGGTCGTTGTCAAGACGTTTCACCGAGGCCCTCTCTTGACCGGGACGCCTCAGCCTCGGCATCCCCGGAGACCCGAGCACCGGCGGGGTACAGAGCGCGATCGGGACTCTATTCGGGGCCCCCTTTTTTGTCAAGTGCTTCATACCGGACGTTCACGCAAGAGAAGCCCCCCGCCTTCCCATGTCTCCCTCCATCGACCCGACCAGCCCTGCCGTCTCTCCCACGTGCAGATTCCTGCCCTTGGCACCCTCGGTCTCTTAGACGCAGGAGAGACCGGAAAGGATGCATCCTATTGGGATAAACGCTGACCGGGGGCAAAATGTTCCCCCTTCTTCCAAGATCAGAGGAGGCGAAAGAGCCACTCGGGCGTGAACCGGAGGGCGAAGGCGGAGAGGAGGGTGAAATAGTCCGTGAGGAGCAGGAATCCTACCAGGATGAGAAAGACGCCGCTCATTCGACTCACCCAGGGGAGGAAGCGTTTGAACCGGTTGAAGAATCGTAGGAACCGACTGAAGAGCAGGGCGCTGAGGAAGAAGGGGACGGCGAGCCCGGCCGAGTAGGCGGCCAGGAGGAGGATCCCTTGGCCCGCCGTCTGCGAGGTGCCCGCCATGAGCAGGATCGAACCCAGGATGGGGCCGACACAGGGGATCCACCCGGCGGCAAAGGTGACCCCCACCAGGAAGGCCCCCAGGGTGCCGCCGGCGCGCCCCGTGAGCTCCACGTGCCTTTCGCGCATGAGGAAAGGGAGGGCGAGCCAGCCGGCGATGTGGAGGCCGAAGAGGACGACCAGCACCCCGCCCACCCGGCGAATCACGAGCTGATAATCGAACAGGAGCTGTCCCAGCGCCGTCGCCGAGGCCCCGAAGGCAATAAAGATGGCCGAGAAGCCGGTGATGAACGCCAGGGAACGCAAGAGGAGATGGCGCCGATGCGTGGTGTGCGACACCGGCCCCTGGATCTCGTCCAGCGACAGGCCCCCCACGAGGGCGAGGTAGGAGGGAATGAGGGGAAGGACACAGGGCGAAAGAAACGAGAGGAGGCCCGCCCCCGTGGCCACCAGGATCGATACCTGCGCCGCTCCCGCCACCGTCTATCCTCGCCCCGCGCTGTCCCGGCCCCGTTCCTCTTGCTTTTTCCTCTCCCCGATCATCATGCTCAATACTAACGGTCCGCGCAGGCTTTGGCAACCCCGGACGCCGCACTGGAAATTCTCCGCATCCCTCCGTCCCTGGCGGCGTCTAACTGACAGGTGGCCGTCCCAGCTCCCTCTGTCGGAAATAGCTCTTGACAATGCTGCTGCCGGTTACTATAGACGGGATACCCTTTCGTCTTTGCTCCCAGCGGATGACCTGTGCGTTACACTCAATAATAATGTTCACGCCATCAGTCATGACTTTCGGAAAAGGTGCCGCCACCTACAAGGCGTACCTCGAAAGCCCCCACGGGCGCCTCCGCCTCGACATCATCTGGCATCAACTCCGGATCTTTATGGTCAAGGCGTGGGGGGCAGAGCCGCCCCGACTTGATGTTCTCGACGTCGGCTGCGGGACCGGAGAAGTAGCCCTCCGCCTTGCCGCGTCCGGCCACGCCGTCACGCTCCTCGATCCGGTCGAGGAAATGCACCAGCTCGCCCGGGAGAATGCACAGGCCCTCACGCCCCCGCCGGCGATTCCACCCCGCCTCATCGCCGGGACGCTCGAAGAGACGACCACCCTCCTCCCACATGAGACTTTCGACCTCGTCCTGTGCCATACGCTGCTCGAGTATCTCCCGGCCCCGTTCAGTGCGCTGCCCCTCCTCAGCACCCTCCTGAGGCCAGGGGGATGTCTCTCCCTGGTCGCGCTGAACCGGTGGCAGGAGCCGCTGCGCCTCGCCATCCGGGACGGCAAACTCGATGAGGCGCGGAAGGCCCTCGTGAACCCGGGGACCGCGGATTCCCTCTTTGGTCTCCCGCGGACGGCGATGACCTTCGAAGCACTCCGGAGCGAGCTGGAGGCCGCGGGAATCCAGGCCGTCGGACGCGCGGGCATCTTCGTCGTTGCCGACTATCTCGAGCCCCGGGATCTGGAGGACCCCTCACATTTCAACGCTCTCCTCCGGCTGGAGGTGGAGGCCGGCGCGGGCGCGCCCTTCATGGACATTGCCCGCTACCTCCATTTGTGGGGGAGGCGGACAGGATAGCCAGGAGAACCAGCCCGTGCGCATCGCCGTGGTGATCCCGGCGCTCGACGAAGAGGCGGCCATCGGGGTGGTCGTGGGGGAGGTGTCGCGGGACCTCGTGGGGGAGATCATCGTCGTGGATAACGGCAGCACCGATCGGACGGCGGAGGTGGCCCGGGCCGGCGGCGCGACCGTGATCCGCGAGCCGATCCGGGGCTACGGCGCGGCCTGTCTGGCCGGAGCGCTGGCGGCTCAGGACGCCGACATCCTGGTGTTCCTCGACGGCGACCGAAGCGACGACCCGCGTGAGATGCCGGTCGTCCTCCGGCCGATCGTGGACGGCCGCGCCGATCTGGTGGTCGGATCACGGGTGGACGGCCGGACCGAAGAGGGGGCGCTCACGTCGCACCAGCGCTTCGGCAACCGGCTCGTCACCTGGATGCTTCGGCTGCTCTACGGCCTTGCCTTGACGGACATCGGGCCCTTCCGCGCCATCCGGGCGCCGGTCCTGCGGGATCTCGGGATGGAGCACCAGACCTACGGATGGCCGGTGGAGATGATCGTCAAGGCGGCCAAGAAAGGCTATCGAGTCGTCAATGTCCCGGTGAGCTGTCGCAAGAGGATCGGGCGGTCAAAGGTGGCAGGGACGATGAAGGGAAGCCTGCTGGCCGGGTATCATCTGCTCTCTACCACCGTGCGGTATGCCTGGAGAAGGTAGGTGATGGGCTTTTCCGTCGGCATCGGCCTCACCAACGAATGCAATCTGCGCTGTCCCCATTGCTACCGGCCAGACATGGTGATCGACCGTCTCACGCTGCAGGATGTGCGGCGGGTCTGCGACAGCATCCCGGTGAAGTCCATGAACCTCGGCGTGGGAGAAAACGGCCTCCACCCCCAGTATCACGCCATTCTGGAGTACCTCTGGGGCCGCGGGATCACAACCACGGTCACCTCCAATGGCCTGAGCATTGAGGCCCTCACGGACGAGGGGGTCAAGCGCTTCCACAGCGTGGAGTTCTCGCTGGACTTCCCCACGGAGCAGGAGCATGACGCCTTCCGGGGACGCGGCAACTGGCGGGCGGTCATGGGGTCCATCGAACGGTGTGCCGACCTCGGCCAGCCGGTCACGGTGACCGCAGTGATGATGAGCATCAACTACAGCCGATTGGGGGAGCTCGCCGTGGTCGCCGCCTCGGTCGGTGCCAACCTCCGCGTCAACATCTATCAGCCCGCGAAGACCGACCGGTTCACCTTGATGTACGCTCAGTTCTGGGACGGGTTCAAGGGTCTGCTGGGCTCTGCGCGCCTCGTGACCACCACCGAGCCGGTCCTGGCCGCGGTGCTGGGCCTTGAGGGGTTCGCCGGTCCGGGGTGTGGCCGCTCCACGGTCCGCGTGGCCCCGGACGGACGCATCCTCCCCTGTACGTACTGGCCCAAGAGTCGCCTGACGCTCGCCGATCTCGCAACCCTCAAGGACCAGATCGTCCAGGCCCCGGAGTTTTGCGAGGCGAGGCAGGTGCCGCGGGTGTGCGACGGGTGTCCCTGTCGAGGCGGCTGTGCGGGGAGGCGGGCGCTCGTCGGCGATCTCCGGGCCCCCGACCCGTACTGCGCCTTTGCGCGGGGGGATCGCATCGTTATTGACTGGGAGCGGGCGACGCGACAGGATCTGCCGAAGGTCGGCAGCGCCTGCACGACCGTCGTCTCGGCGCGCTAAGGCACGCAGGGTGGTTGGTGAATGGTGATTAGTGAATGGTGACCGCAGACTGGAGACCGGAGACCCAACACCTAAAACCTTGCTTCATTGCTGACTGCTGACCCCTGATTGCTGACGGCCGCTCTTGCTGTCATCGGTCATCGGTCATCAGAGCAGAGGACTCGGGTGGTGGATACCAACGAAAAACGGATCGTGAGCGATGAGATGAGCGAGATGAAGCGCCCGGCCATCGTGCCGACGCTGCCCCGGACGCTCTATCTCGAGACGACCAATCGCTGCGACTCGAAATGCCAGACGTGCGTCCGGACCTTCCTGACGCTCGAGCCTCCCAAGGACCTCACCCTGGCGGAGCTCAAAGGGATCGTGGACCAGTTCCCCGTCCTCGAGCGCGTCGTCCTGCACGGCGTCGGGGAGCCGCTGTTGAACCGGGAGCTGTTCGCCATGGTCGCGTACGTGAAGGCCAGGGGCGCGACGGTCCTCTTCAATTCCGACGCCATCGCGCTCACGCCGACGCGGGCCCGCCAGCTCATCGAGAGCCGCCTGGATGAATTCCGGGTCTCGATGGACGCCGCGTCCCGGGAGATGTACGCGCGGATCCGGGGCGTTGATCAGTTCGACCGGGTCCTCGAGAACGTGCGGCAGTTGCTCCAGCTCCAGCGCGAACTCAACGAGCGGACACCGCGGGTGTCCCTGTGGTTTACCGCCATGAAGGCAAACCTCGACGAGCTGCCGGCCTTCGTGCGGCTCGCTGCGAATCTCGGGGTGCCTGAGGTGTACGTGCAGCGGCTCGTCTACAACGGTCAGGGGCTCGCGGTGGCTGAGCAGTCGCTCCACCGGGCGCTCCATGAGCGGGAGCAGCGCCTGGTCGAGGAGGCCACGACGCTCGCCAGGGCCTTCAATATCGGCTTCAAGGCCTCGGGCCTCACGACCCCCCTCGAGAGCCTCAAGGGGACGGCGCTTGAGCAGCGACCCTGGTCCGGGTGCCAGCGCCCATGGACCCTGAGCTACGTCACGGCCAACGGCAATGTCCTCCCCTGCTGCATCTCGCCCTGGTCGGCGAAGGACTACCGGGGTGCGATGCTCGGCAACGCCTTCACCGAGGACTTTGCCAGCCTCTGGAACGGAGAGCGGTACCGGCAATTTCGAGAAGCGTTCGAGAGCGACTGCCCTCCCGATCCCTGCCGCGGGTGCGGATTGTTGTGGAGCATTTAGCAGATCAAGGGCTTCGGCCGTGAGACTTCGGCGAGCGGTTCGGCCGAGCAGTTCGGCCCTGAGCTCACTGCCGAAGGGCTCACCGTCGAGGCCTCAGTCGAGCCGCTCTGCCGAACGGATTCCGGGTTACATAGATAAAGGGATAAAGGAGAAGGCCATGCAGTTCAAAAGCGAAGGCACCCTGGGAGTCAGTCCCTCGTTTTCCCTCGCGCTCTTCCGGATGGGGTTCGGCATCCTGTATGTACACGCGGCCTGGCAGAAGGCGCCGTGGGTCATCCAGGATGGGCAGCCGTTCGGATGGCTGTACGGCTGGATCTGGAAGGAGATCAACCACCCGACCTTCGATTGGTACAAGGCTTTCCTGCAGAACGTTTTCCTCCCCAACTTCACCTTCTTCGGTTACATGAGCTTTTTCACGGAGATCGCCCTCGGCGTCTCGCTGCTCTTCGGCCTCTTCACGGTCCTCGGAGGGATCGGGGGCGCCTTGTGGCAGCTCAACATCGCCCTGGGAAGTTTCTCGGTCCCCGGGGAATGGGTCTGGATCTGGTTTCTGCTCATCGCACCCCATCTGGTCTTTGCGCAGAGCCGGGCCGGGCGGTGCCTGGGGATCGACCGGCTCCTCTCGGATCGGATAGCCGGCAGCCCGGCACAGCGGACCGGGATCGCCGGCCTGCTCCTCCGGTTCGTCTGAGGGAGCGCGGATGAGCGGGAGGAAGGGTATTGCTGTTCTCCTCGCCGGTGTTGGGACACTCTCGGGACTCCTGTATGCCCTGAATTTCCGCCTGGCGCCGCTGGTCGACCGTCTCGGCCTCACCGCCCGCGAAGGCGACCCACTCGGCGCGTACCCGTTCCTGTATTTCACCCTGTTCGCACTGTACGGAGTGGCGGGCGCCGCCGTGCTCCGAAAACGGTCCGGACCGTCGTGTCTCGGCCTCATCGTGGGACTCGCGGTCCTCTTCCGAGCGGCCCTGCTCTTGGCCCCCCTCGTGCTCTCCAGCGATCTCTACCGCTACATCTGGGACGGTCGGGTCCAGCGGGCCGGAATCAACCCGTATCTCTACCCTCCGTCAGCCCCGGAGCTCAGCGCGCTCCGGGACGAAGACGTGTATCCGCGCATCAATCGACCGGAGGCGCCGACCATCTATCCTCCCGGGGCGCAGATGCTCTTCGCCGCCATCGCTACCCTCTTCCCCGACAGCGTCACCGGGATGAAGGGGATCATGATCCTCTTCGATCTGGGCACCATGGTCCTCATCATCCGTCTCTTGAAGAAGAAAGACATCGATCCGGACCGGGTGCTGCTGTACGCCTGGTCCCCGCTCGTCATCTTTGAGTTGGCCGGAAGCGGCCACCTCGAGGCACTGATGCTCCCCTTCGTCCTGCTCGCCCTACTGTCCAGCATGGATGGAAAGTCGTTCCTCGCCGGCACCGCGCTCGGGACCGCCACCCTGATCAAGCTGTATCCGGCTGCTCTCCTCCCCGCCCTGGTCCGGCGGGGCGACCGCGTCTTCCCCCTCGTCGTTGCCGCGACGATCCTTATGGGGTACCTGCCGTATGTCACCGGCGCGGGGGGGAAGGTACTGGGATTCCTGCCGGGCTACTTCGCCGCCGAGGAGGACTTCAACGTCGGACTCCGCGATGTCCTGGCTTTTGCCCTCGGCCCCTTCACCGCGTCGGCCCGCCCGGTGGCGATCCTCCTTGTCACCGCCCTCCTCGGGGGCGTGGCGCTCTGCCTCGCCCGCCCGGGGCAGGACGGAGACGTCCTGTGGCGCGGGTATCTCATGGTCAGCGCGTATCTCTTGCTGCTGCCGACGAGTCTTCACCCGTGGTATGTGATCTGGATTCTTCCGTTTCTCTGCCTCTTCCCGACATGGGGATGGCTCTATCTCACCGGCGCCATCGCGCTCTCCTACGTGAAGTACCTCCTGGAGCCAGAGGTCCTCCCCTTGGGGATTCGGCTGGTGGAGTTCGTCCCCCTGGTCGCGCTCCTCGCCCTCCAGGCTGTCCGACGTCGCCGCGCCGCGACGGATGCGGCCAGGGGCATGACGCCGATGGCGGAGACGTCCCGATGACTGCCGCCGCTCTCCTGATGGGGTGCCTGCTCGTCGTCTACTTCACGGCCCTCTTCCTCCTCTTCCTCTACGGCATCAACTGCTACATCATGATCCATCTGCACCGTCGCGCCCGGGAGCGGATGCTTCAGGCCGACGACGAGGTCTGGCGGAGGTGGCAGCAGCCCGGTCACGACCTGCCCGTCGTCACAGTGCAACTGCCGATCTATAACGAGCGTTACGTCGTCCAGCGGCTGATCGACGCCGTGGTGCGCCTCGAGTATCCGCGGGAGAAGCTCGAGATCCAGGTTTTGGACGACTCCACGGACGAAACGACGGCCATCGCCGGTGAGCTGGTCGAAGCCTACCGCCGGGCGGGGACCGACATCACCCTGCTTCACCGGAGGACCCGGACCGGGTACAAGGCGGGAGCGCTCAGGGACGGCCTGGCGGGTGCCCGGGGCCAGTTCGTCGCCATCTTCGATGCCGACTTCGTGCCCACCCCCGACTTCCTGATGAAGACCCTGCCGTTCTTCCAGGATCCCGGCATCGCCATGGTCCAGGTCCGGTGGGGCCACATCAACCGGGACTACTCGCTCCTCACCTTGGTGCAGAGCTTCGGGATCGACGGCCACTTCTGGGTCGAGCAGGCGGCCCGGTGCTGGTCGGGCCTCTGCATGAACTTCAACGGCACCGCCGGAATCTGGCGGCGGACGGCCATCGACGACGCGGGCGGATGGCAGGCGGACACCCTGACGGAGGACCTCGACCTGAGTTACCGGGCCCAGCTCAAGGGATGGCGGATGAAGTTTTTGCCGCAGGTCGTCTGCCCGGCCGAGGTCCCTGTCCAGCTGACCGGCGCCCGAAGCCAGCAGCACCGTTGGGCCAAGGGCTCGATTCAGACCGCCAGGAAAATCGTCCCCAGAATATTGAAGACCGATCTCCCCCTGTTCACGAAGTATCAGGCAGTCTTTCACCTGACGAACTACATGGTGCATCCCCTCATGCTCCTAGTCGTCCTCAGCGCACCCCTCCTCCTGCAATCCGAGCGCTTCCTGACGGTCCGGGAGCACCTCCTGGCGGTGGCGGCCTTCTTCTCGGTGGCGACGTTCGGGCCATCCAGTATGTATCTGTATGCCCAAAGAGATCTCTACCCCGACTGGACCCGGCGACTCTGGGCCTTTCCCGCTCTGCTCGTCTTCGGGACGGGCATTGCACTGAACAACACGAAGGCCATCGTCGAGGGGCTGTTCAACGTCCGGGGGGCCTTCATCCGGACTCCGAAATTTCGGATCGAGAAACGCTCGGACACATGGGTGGGCAAGCGATATCGCGCCCCGGTGCCCTGGCTGAGTCTCTTTGAGGCGCTCCTGGCCCTGTACTGCGTCTATGGGGTATCCCTGTTCCTCCAGCGAGGTACGTACCTCATCGATCCCTTCCTTCTCCTCTACTCCATCGGGTTCGCCACGGTGGCCGGCATGAGCGTGTGGGAGTCGCTGTGGAACCTCAGAAAGCCAAGGTCGATCCAGCTCTCCCTCACAGGCGACGAGGAGAAGGGTCCCGAGATGGTCAGGGGTGCGGTCGGTCCTGTGGAGAGGAGGCCCCGGGTATGACCCGAACAGGGGGAGGGTTGTGAGGAAACTGCTCCTTTGGCTGCTCTGCGCCTATCTCCTCGGGATGCCTCTCCCTCCAGAGCTGGGTCCCGGGCGGGGCACAGCTGCGGCAGAGAACCCCGTCCTGGCCGACTCCCCCTGGCCCAAGTACCGCAAGGACACAGCCCACACCGGTCGAAGCGCCACCCCGGGACCCGCGTCGAACCGATTGAAGTGGACCTTTTCCACGGGAAGGCGGGACGCCGAGGGTGGCATCGAGACCGATCCGGTGATCGGCCCCGACGGCACCGTCTACTTCGGCGCGAACAACGGGTTCCTGTACGCCCTCGATCCCGAGACCGGGGATCTCCGGTGGGCTTTCCCGACCGGCTTTGACACCTTCGCGATCTACTCCACCCCCTTCGTCGACCGGCAGGGAGTCATCTATTTCGGCGCCAAGGACGGAAACGTATATGCCCTGCGGGCACCCCGCAAGGGGATCGTGGCAGAGGTGGTTTGGTCACTCTACATCGGCCCGACGATCGAGACGTCGCCCTCCTTCGCCCCTGACGGGACGTTAGTCATCGGCGCCGATGACTGGGCCTATTACGGGATCGCACCGCCCCGCGGCAGTGTCGGGCCCCGGGTGAGGTGGCGGTTCCAAACGCAGGGGACCCTCATCACCTCGCCGGTCGTGGATGCGGATGGAACGGTCTTGGGTGCGTCGATGGACGGCACGGTGTACGCCCTCGAGCCGCCCAAAGAGGCGGGAGGAGCGATCAAGGTCCGCTGGACCTTCCGCTCGGGAGCGCGGGACGACAAAGGGGGGTTCGAGAATGCCCCGGCGATCGACGACCGGGGGACGCTCTACATCGGCGGAAACGATGGCATCCTCTATGCGCTAGATACCAAGACCGGAAGGATTCAGTGGACCTTCGACGGCGTTGCGCGGGCCGGGTACCGGAGCTACGCGATCTTCTCGTCGGTCGCCCTCGGACCGGACCGCACGATCTACTTTGGAGGCAAGGATGGGGTGCTGTACGCCATCCGCGAAAGCCGGGGCCTCCTCTCGACCGGCCCCCAGGTGCTGTGGCGCTACAAGCTGGGGCCTGGGATCCAGTCATCGCCGCTCCTCGCCGCTGACGGGACGGTGTATCTCGGCGACGAGGGAGGGACCCTCCATGCGGTTCGGGCACCGCAGTCCGGGGAGTGGGCGACCCCGCTCTGGACGTTTGCGACGAAAGGCACCCTGATCTCTTCCGCCGCCCTGGGGGGCGACGGGACCCTGTACACGGCGTCGATGGACGGAAAGGCGTACGCCTTTCACGACACCAAGACGGGAAGATCGTCCCAGGGGCCCCTGGCGGGGACGTGGTACGGTACCTACCGTGATTCGGGCGGACGTGGACGGATCGCCCTCGTGCTGGTTCAGAAGGAGTCGGAGATTCAGGGGGTCTGGAGGCTCCAGGGAGGTGCCCGAGGGTCCCTAGAAGGCAAGGTCGAGGGTGACCGGGGCAGCTTCACCTTACGCCCGGTGTCCGAGAAATGTCCGGGGAGCGGAGGTGGCACGGTAAGGATCGAAGGGGGCAAGCTCAGCGGGCAGTATCGTGGCCAGGATTGCCGAGGGGCAATTGACGGGGGGACATTCGAACTTGGGCGGTGATCTTAGCCACCGAGACCCCGATGCGGCGGCCACCCCCGGCTGACTTCCCTCCCTGCATCCTGCCCTCCCAGCCCGGCGTCTTACCGAGTAGGAAGGCCGATGGTTTCCCCCCCCGGAGTAGCCCTCATTTCTGCAAGGGGATCGCGATCATGACAAATCCGATTGATCAATTGTGCATCAACACGATTCGCACGCTCTCAATGGATGCGGTACAGGCAGCCAATTCCGGTCACCCCGGGACGCCGATGGCGATGGCGCCGGTCGTCTATTGCCTCTGGCGGCGTTTTCTGCGATTCGACCCTGACGATCCGATCTGGCCAAATCGGGATCGGTTTGTCCTGTCCATCGGCCATGCCTCGATGCTGCTCTATTCCGTGCTGCATCTATGCAACGTGAAGGCGGTTAACCCCAAGTACGAGACCCTGGGCGAGCTGTCCGTGAAGCTCGACGACATCAAGCGATTCCGCCAGCTCGACAGCAAATGCCCAGGGCACCCGGAATATCGCTGGACCTCCGGCGTCGAGACGACCACTGGCCCATTAGGCCAGGGTGTCGCCGTCAGTGTCGGTATGGCCATGGCCGGGCGGTGGATGGCGAGATACTTCAATCGGCCCGGCTTCGAGATGATCAACTACGACGTCTATGCCCTCTGCGGTGACGGTGATATGATGGAAGGGGTTTCCGCCGAGGCGGCGTCGCTGGCCGGTCACCTCAAGCTTGCGAATCTCTGCTGGATCTATGACAACAACAGAATCACTATCGAGGGCCACACAGACTGGGCCTTTTCCGACGACGTGGCAACCAGGTTCATCGCGTACGGGTGGAATGTCACGCGCGTAGGTGACGCCAATGACCTGGAGATGCTGGAGCGGGCCTTCACAACCTTCAAGAACGCCCAGGATAGACCCACCCTCATTATCGTGGACAGCCACATCGCGTACGGCGCGCCCCACAAACAGGATACGAGTGCCGCCCACGGCGAGCCTTTGGGCGAGGATGAGATCAGGCTGACCAAGCGGAATTACGGCTGGCCGGAGGACGCCACGTTCCTCGTGCCCGAAGGCGTCCGCGAGCACTTTCACGAGGTGATGGGGAAGCGGGGGCGCTCCCTGCGCGAGGCCTGGATGGCCCGATTCAACGAGTACAAGATCCGGTATCCGGCGCTGGCCGACCACCTCTATGCAATGCAGCACCGCCAGCTTCCCGGGGGCTGGGACAAAGACCTGCCCACGTTTCCTCCTGAGCCCAAGGGGATCGCCGGACGGGATGCGTCAGCGAAGGTCCTGAACGCCATCGCCAAGAACGTGCCATGGCTCATCGGCGGCTCTGCGGACCTGGCCCCCTCCACCAAGACCCGGCTCACCTTCGAAGGAGCGGGAGATTTCACCGCCGAGGATCACGGGGGGCGCAACCTGCACTTCGGCGTCCGTGAGCATGCGATGGGATCCATCTTGAATGGGCTGTCGCACTGCAAGATCCGGCCATACGGGTCCGGATTTCTCATCTTCAGCGACTACTGTCGGCCTGCCATCCGGCTGGGCGCGCTGATGGAACTGCCGGTGATCTACATCTTCACACACGATTCGATCGGTGTCGGCGAGGATGGACCAACGCACCAACCTGTCGAGCAACTGGCGTCTTTGCGGGCAATCCCTGGCCTCATCACCCTGCGGCCAGGAGATTCCAACGAGGTCATTGAGGCCTGGCGGGTGATCATCCAGCTCCACCACGAACCGGCCACGCTCGTACTCTCCCGACAGCCACTGCCAACGTTGGACCGTTCGAAGTATGCTCCAGCCTCCGGCGTGGCACAGGGGGCCTACATACTGGCCGATGCGACCGAAGGGAAGCCAGACGTGCTCCTGTTGGCGAGCGGCAGCGAGGTGTCGCTCTGCGTCCAGGCGTACGAGCAACTGAAGGCGGTCGGCATCAAGGCGCGCGTGGTGAGCATGCCCTCGTGGGAGCTCTTTGATCGACAGAGCCAGGAGTACCGGGACAGCGTCATCCCCTCCGGAGTGAGGGCGCGAGTCTCGGTGGAGCAGGCCTCAACGTTCGGGTGGGAACGATACGTGGGTCCGACCGGCCACATCATCGGCATGAAGACCTTTGGAGCCTCGGCGCCCCTGAAAGAACTGCAGAAGAAGTTCGGATTCACTCCCGAGAGGGTGGTCGCCGCGGCGAAGGCTCAGTTGGCGAAAGCGAGGTAAGAGGTGCGCATTGCTATCGGTTCTGATCACGCAGGGTTCGAGTTGAAGACGCACCTCGTCACCGTCCTCGGTGAGCTGGGACATCACGCCCTGGACATCGGTACCCACGGCACCGAACCCGTGGACTACCCCGACTATGCCGAGGCGGTCGCGATGGCCATCCGGGACGGTCGGGCAGATCGAGGGGTTCTGATCTGCGGCAGCGGCGTAGGCGCCTCGGTGGCCGCGAACAAGCTGCCCGGCATTCGCGCAGGGCTGTGCCACGACACGTACTCGGCCCACCAGGGGGTCGAACACGATGACATGAACATCCTGGTCCTGGGCGCGCGCGTGATCGGCCCCGAACTCGCCCGAGAGTTGGCCCGGGCCTTCCTCGACGCGAAGTTCACAGGCGAACAGCGCCATCGCCGCAGGCTGGAAAAGATTCGCGCCTTGGAGGCGCGCTACGGCCCTCAGGCAACAGGGGTGAAGGAGTAAAGCCATGAACCCGTTGAAGGCACTCCACGAATACGGCCAATCGGTCTGGCTGGACTACATCCGGCGTGGCCTGATCACGTCGGGCGAGCTGGAGCGGCTCGTCAGGGACGATGGCCTGCGCGGGGTCACCTCGAATCCTGCGATCTTTGAGAAGGCCATCGCCGGGAGCACCGACTACTCCGCCGCTCTCGACGCCCTGCAGCGCCGATCGGATCTGGATGCCATGGCGCTCTACGAGCACCTGGCGGTCGAGGACGTCCAGGCCGCCGCCGATGTGATGCGACCCGTCTACGAGGCGACGAAGCAGCGCGACGGGTATGTGAGCCTCGAGGTATCTCCCCATCTCGCCCGCGACACCCGACGCACCATCGAGGAGGCCAGACGGCTCTGGAAGGCGGTGGGCCGCGAGAACGTGATGATCAAAGTGCCGGCGACAACGGAAGGGATCCCTGCCATCGAGCAGCTCATCAGCGAGGGCATCAACATCAACGTCACCCTCCTCTTCTCGCAGCAGGCCTACGAACAGGTCGCCGAGGCCTACATAGCCGGGCTCGAAGCACGGGCCGCGCGCGGAGGGGACGTAAGCCGGATCGCCAGTGTCGCGAGCTTCTTCATCAGCCGCATTGACACCGCCATCGACGGGATCGTCATAGCCCGACTCAAGAGTTCGGGCAGCCCTACAGAGTTGCGGAGCCTCCTCGGGAAAGTCGCCATCGCCAACGCCAAACTCACCTACCGGCGCTACGAGGAGCTCTATACCGGCGCCCGCTGGAGGGCGCTGGCGGTCAAGGGGGCGCAGACGCAGCGCCTCCTCTGGGCCAGCACCGGCACCAAGAATCCCAACTATCGCGACGTCGTCTACGTCGAAGAGCTGATCGGACCCGACACGGTCAATACGATTCCGCCGACCACCTTCGACGCCTTCCGCGACCACGGCCAGCCGCGGGCCAGCCTCAAGGAGAACCTCGAAGAGGCGCGCGATACCATGGCCCTCCTTGAACAGGTGGGCATCTCGATGAAGGAGGTGACAGACCGGTTGCTGGAGG
>JAHFDE010000174.1 GCA_023249165.1 Candidatus Methylomirabilota bacterium
CGGGCGGAGCCGGCGGTCGGCCGAAGCAACGTGCACAGCATGTGAATCGTGGTTGTCTTCCCGGCGCCGTTTGGTCCGAGGAAGGCGAACAGCTCGCCCGGACGGACCTCGATGGTGAGCCCGTCCACTGCGGTGAGATCGCTAAAGCGTTTGACCAGATTTTCTGTGACGATGGCGGGCACGCTTTTCCTCACACCCCCCACGAGACCAGTTTCGTTTCCAGAAAACTCTCGAGACCCATCTGACCCCCCTCCTTGCCGATCCCGCTCGCCTTCCATCCGCCAAAGGGGGCCTGGGGGGTTCCCGGGAACGGGTCGTTGATCCCTACGACCCCGAACCGGAGCTGCTCCGCCATGCGAAAGACCCGGCCCACGTTCCGCGTGTAGCAATAAGCGGCCAACCCATACGGCGTGGCGTTCGCGGCCGCGATGACGTCCGCTTCCCCGGAAAAGGAGAGGAGCGGGGCGACGGGCCCAAAGGTCTCCTCCTGCATGATGACCATCTGGTCTGTCACTCCGGTCAGTACGGTTGGCTCGAAATAAAATCCTCCGGCGAAGGCCCCGCCCGTGAGGCGGCGACCTCCGCAGAGGACCGTGGCTCCCTTGCTTCGGGCGTCTTCCACGTGGTGCGCGACATTTTCGTAGCCCTCCTTGTTGATCAACGGTCCGACCCTGACCGTCTCGTCCTGGGGATCTCCCACCCTGAGCGATCGGGTCAGTGTGGTGAATCGCGCCGCAAAGGGCTCGAACATTCGCTCGTGGATGTAGATCCGGTTCGCACAGATGCACGTCTGTCCGGCGTTTCGGAATTTGGATGCCACCGCGGCCTGGACAGCAGCCTCGGGGTCCGCGTCGTCAAAGACGATAAAGGGGGCGTGTCCCCCGAGTTCCAGGGTAAGGCGCTTGACCCGGTCGGCGGCATGACGCATCAAATATCTTCCGACTTCGGTCGAACCGGTAAAGTTGATTTTCCCGACGGCAGGATGTTCCAAAAAGGCCTGACCGATTGCCGGGGCATCTCCCGTCACCAGGTTCAGCACTCCCGGCGGCAGCCCGCTCTCCTGGAGGGCCTCGCAGACCGCAATGGCGCTGAGGGGGGTGCGCTCATCCGGTTTGACGACGACGGTGCATCCGGCGGCGAGGGCCGGGGCGACCGGTCGCGTGATCGCCGCCGCCGGAAAGTTCCAGATGGTGATGGCGGCAGCGACGCCGATGGGCTGCCGCAGCGTCAGGAGGCGCTTGGACGGGGAGGAGGCGGGGATGACTCTGCCGCCGATGCGTTTGGCCTCCTCGGCGGCGAACTGCAGGAATCCCGCCGCGTATCCGATCTCACTCCGCGCCTCGGTGATCGGCTTGCCAGACTCGGCCGTCAGAAGGCGAGCCAGCCGTTCGCGATCGGCGAGGAGCCGGTCAGCCGCGCGCTGCAGGAGACCTGCGCGCTCTGCTGCCGGGCGTGCTGCCCAACCCGGAAAGGCCTTCTGGGCTGACTCAATGGCTCTTCCCGCCTCTGCGGCTCCAGCATAGGGGACTTCGGCCAGCCGTTCGCCGGTGGCCGGATTGATCACCGGGAACGTGCGACCGCCCTCCGCTGGGAGCCACTCGCCGATCAACAACCGCCACGGGCGGTCCAACCACGAGGCGTGTGCCGCGTCCTTCATGGCGTCTCGAGGATCGACTTCAAAATTACCAACTCCTTCCGGACGTTGGCCACGAGGTTTTCGAACTGCCCCGGCGTGGCTCCGGGCGGCTCGAACTGGGTGAAGAGGTAGAGCACCCCATCACCTGTCCGGAAGAGTCGGCTTGGGGAGCACCGGAACTGCCCATCCCGGCCGAAATGGAAGTCGATCACCCCCGTGTCGTGATCTGCCCGGACAAATAGATCCAGTTCACCGCGGGCGGTCCGCACCCGAAAGGTGTCCCCGCGCGGCTCGGGTGGGGCGAGCGCGAAATCGACCGTCCAGAGGTGCAGTCTGGTGGGGTCCGTGAGAAAGGCCCAGGCCCGATCGAAGGGAACCCTCATGGCGATGGATAGAGTCTCTGACCGCTCCACAGCTCTGTCCCCTCTCCGGGGATTGCCCAAGGAGTTTGCGCCCTTCGGGCCCGCACCGCCTGCAAGTCAGTGCGGGGCAGTGAGGGCTGACGACGACTATAGCGGAGGGACGCCCCCAAGGCAAGCTGTGCCTTGACTGGCTGTCAGCAGCCAGCTGTCAGCCGTCTCAGGACTGAGCGATGAGGACTGAGCCGTAGGGCAGGGCGATCTTCGCTCGGCCCTCAGCCCTCAGCCCTTCGACGGTCTCAGGGCGGTGAGCATAGTCGAACCGTCCTCAGCACTGTGTGCCGATAGCTGACTGCTGACTGCTACGGGGTGGGCCGGTCGGAGATCAGCTGCATCAGTTGATTCCGAGTGGTCGGGTCGGTCCGGAAGACGCCCAGCATGGCGCTGGTGACGGCTTGGGCATTGGCCTTCTCCACCCCCCGCATCATCATGCAGAGATGGGCAGCCTCGATCACCACTGCCACCCCGCGCGGCCTGGCAACCTCCCACAGGCTTCTGGCAATCTGGGTGGTCAGCCGCTCTTGGAGCTGAAGCTGGCGGCAGTAACTGTCAATCAACCGGGCCAGCTTCCTTGGACGCAGGACCTGCCGGTCGGGGAAGTACCCGACGTGACACCGCCCGAAGAACGGGAGGAGGTGGTGCTCGCAGAGACTTGCAATCGGGATGTTGCGGACGAAGACCATCTCGTTCCGCCGCCCGCTATCGAGCCGCGCAGGGAGGGTCACCTCGGTGCCCCGCAGGCCTCCACTCGTCAGATTCTGCAGGGCTCGGACGAACCGAGTCGGAGTCTGTCGAAGGCCTGCACGGTCTGGATCTTCCCCCAGGGCCCCGATGATCTGTCGGACCAGCGCCTCCATGGTATTCCCGCGGGCACGGATGCGCGACGATCGGGCGGATTTGCGTGTGGGGATCGCTCTCTTTGGCATCACGGCCTCATGGCTGGACGAGGCTTCCCCCTGCCCCAAGGGCTCGACGTCCTTCCCGGACCATCTCGAGGATTCGCAAGAAGGCGGTCGGGTCACTCAGGTCTGATAGAAGGTGATCAGGATCCGCAGCCGCCAACGTCTCATAGGAATCGCTCCCACTCGCCACAGCCACGGTGCTGACCTTGAGCCCCTTCCCCGCGGCGACATCGAGAACCGTATCACCGACGAGGATAACCCCGACAGAATGGGTCTGACGACCCAGGAGAACCCTCCCGCGATCGATCGCAAGCCGCACCAGGGCTTCCCGGTCTGCCGCGTCCGACCCGAAGCCGCCGAAACGGAACGTTCCGTCGAGCTCGGCACGGTGGAGTTTCAAGGTAGCGGCCTCCTCGAGGTTCCCCGTGGCCAGGCCCAGGAGAATATCCCGGTCGGCGCCTAGGGTCTCGAGCAGCTCACGGACGCCAAGCAAGACCCGGAAACCGGGGGAGGAGATCAGTTCCTGCTCCAGGTGGGCGAGGTAGCGTCTGTACAGCAACTCCCGTTCTGTGGCGCGAATGGACCTGCCCAGGCGCGCCTGGAATATGTTCTCCATGATCTCTGGGTCGGTCCGTCCATGGACCTGCAACCCGTCGATCGCCGCATCGACCCCCCACAACTCTCGGAACGCCCGCAGGAGGGCACGCCGATCCGCTCCGCCCGCGGTCACCAGCGTTCCGTCCAGGTCAAAGAGAAGGATAAGTCGGGTGGTCACACTCACGTCCCTGGCGACGTCCAAACACACACGCACCGCGATAAACAGTGCGTGGCCTCCAGAAGGGGTTACGTGCCGATCAGGCCACCGTCCTTCCGGCGAATGACGATCGTCGCCGAGCGTGGCCGGCCGCCAGAGGCCCCGTCGGGCCAGGAACTTACGGCCTTGGGATTGGCCGGGTCGTTGCGGGCCGGATGAGGCTGTGGGCCCTCTCCGGGATGCTGGATGTTCACGAACAGCTGCCTGCCGTCGGGCGTGAGAAACGCGGCGGTGATCTCGCAGCCGGGCGGCCCGGTGAGGAAGCGGCGGACCTCACCGGTGCTCGGATCGGCGGCCAGCATCTGATTGTT
>JAHFDE010000041.1 GCA_023249165.1 Candidatus Methylomirabilota bacterium
AGTCTTGCGCCAGCACTGGCAGAAGTACGATTTCTTTTACGTGCACGTGAAGGGGACCGACACGGCCGGCGAAGACGGGAACTTTGACGCCAAGGTGGCAGTGATCGAAGAAGTAGACCGCGAGCTCGCGACGGTGCTGGCACTCCAGCCGGACGTCCTCATGGTCACCGGGGATCACTCCACCCCGGCCAGCCTCAGGGCCCACAGTTGGCATCCCGTGCCGGTGTTGCTCTCGAGCCGCTGGTGCCGGCCAGACGATGTCCAGGATTTTTCGGAGCGGGGGTGTCTCCGAGGCGGCCTCGGGCGGCTGCGGGGGAAGGAGATCTTGCCCCTCGCGCTGGCCCATGCCGAGCGCCTGGCGAAGTTCGGCGCCTAACAGTTCATGGTTCAGGGTTCACAGTTCAGGGTCGGAGCTTATGGATTACCCACCTCCTTCCGGCCGTGAACGACTCGACTGAGGCCTCGGCGGTGAGCTCGGCCGAACCGCTCGTCGAAGTCCATGAACGACGAACTATGAACCCTAAAGGAGAGAGGGAGATGGGGGGGAAGACGGCAACGAAAGTCGGGCAGTCCGGTCTCGACAAGAAGACCCTCCTGAACTTTCTCCACCAGATGCTCCTGATCCGGAAGTTCGAGGATAAGGCGGGGGAGCTCTACGCCCGCGGCAAGATCGCGGGCTTCCTCCACCTCTATAACGGCGAGGAGGCGGTGGCCGTCGGGGCCATCTCTGCGCTCGAGCCACATGATCTCGTCATCACGCACTACCGGGATCACGGCCATGCGACCGCCCGGGGGCTCGACGTCAAACGCCTGATGGCCGAGCTCTTCGGGAAGGCCACCGGTGTGTCCAAAGGGCACGGGGGCTCTATGCACTTCTTTGACGCCACCCTGGGCTTCTACGGCGGTTGGGCCATCGTCGGAGGTCACCTTCCCCTGGCCGTGGGCCTGGGGCTCGCGAGCAACTACCTGCGCAAGAACCAGGTGATCCTCTGCATCTTCGGCGATGGGGGAACCAATATCGGCTACTTCTACGAGTCCCTCAACGTGGCCAAGCTGTGGAACGTCCCCGTCGTTTTCCTGTGCGAGAACAACCTCTACGGCATGGGGACCGCGCTCCATCGCGCCTCGGCGATCCGCGAGGTATACCGGAAGGCGGCGGTCTTCGATATCCCGGCCGAGCGCGTGGACGGGATGGATGTGCTCGCAATGCGCGAAGCCACGGTGAAGGCGGTGGCGCATGCCCGGGGTGGTGGCGGTCCGTACTTCCTGGAGGCGATGACGTATCGCTTCCGGGGTCACTCCATGGCCGATCCGATCCTGTACCGGGACAAGAGTGAGGTGGAGGAGTGGAAGCAGCGGGACCCCATCATCCTCTTCCAGCAGCGGCTGAGAGAGGAAGGGGTCTTGACCCCGCAGGATCTGGAGCAGATGGAGCGGGAGACGGATGAGCTGGTCGCCGACGCGGTGAAGTTCGCCGAGGAGAGTCCCGAGCCACCGCTCAGCGACCTGCACGAGGACATCTACGCCAATCCCTGAGCCGGAGGATTGAGCCGTGCCGATGATCACCTATCGTGAGGCCCTGCACCACGCCCTTCGCGAAGAGATGACGCGGGACGAGCGCGTGCTGATCTTTGGCGAGGATGTGGTGGCGTACGGAGGGGCCTACGGCGTCACCTCTGGGCTCGCGAAGGACTATGGGGAAAAGCGGGTCTTCGATGCGCCGATCGCCGAGGGGGTCATCGCGGGGGCGGCCGTGGGAGCGGCGATGGGGGGGCTGCGGCCGGTGGCCGAACTGATGACGATTAATTTTGCCCTGCTGGCGGCGGATCAGATCATCAACCATGCCGCCAAGGTGATGCACATGTTTGGGGGCCAGATGTCGGTGCCCCTCGTGATGCGAGCGGTAGGCGGCGGCGGGGCCCAGCTCGCCTCAACGCATTCGCAGAGCCTCGAGTCGATGTTCGCCCATGTTCCCGGTCTCAAGGTCGTCACGCCGGCAACGCCCGCCGATGGGAAGGGGCTCTTGAAGAGCGCCATCCGGGACGACGATCCGGTCCTCTTCATCGAGCACGCCCTGCTCTACCGCGTCCGGGGAGAGGTGCCGGAGGGGGAGCATCTGGTCGCCCTGGGGAAGGCCGAGGTCAAGCGGGAAGGGAAGGATATCACCCTCGTGGCCTACTCCCGGATGACCCTGGTGGCGCTCCAGGCGGCCGATCTCCTGAGTCAGGAGGGAATCGAGGCTGAGGTGGTGGACCTCAGGAGTCTCCGCCCTCTTGACATGGAGACGGTGCTCGCCTCGGTCCGGAAGACGCATCGAGCGCTCACCGTCGAGGAGGCCTGGCGGTCGTACGGGATCGGCGCAGAGATCGCAAGCCGAATTCAGGAGGAGGCTTTCGATGACCTGGATGCGCCGATTCGTCGCGTCTCCGGTGTGGAGGTTCCTCTGCCCTACGCCAAGAATCTCGAGCAGGCGGCGATTCCGGATGCGCAGCGGATCATGAAGGCGGTCAAGGAGGTTCTTGCGCGGACCGGCGGGTAGCGACGGGGCTTGGTTTCTCGGGATTGCGAAAGGGGGAAGCGATGGTCACCGAAGTCGTCATGCCCAAGATGGGCTACGATATGACCGAGGGGACCATCGTCCGGTGGCGGAAACAGGAGGGGGATGAAGTCAAGCGCGGGGACATCATTGCCGAGGTCGAGACGACCAAGGTAACGGTGGAGGTCGAGGCATACAGTTCCGGTATCCTGCGGAAGATCCTGGTTCCTGAAGGGCAGACGGTCCCGGTCGGTGAGGTGGTCGCCATTATCGCGGATCGGGATGAGCCCATCCCCGGCGTGGCGGAGAAGGCAGCTCCTCGCGAAAGGGCGCCCCAGGCGGTGAAGGAGGCCCCGAGACCCGAGGGAGCAGAGGAGGAGGCTCCCCGGGTCCCTGCCTCGCCGATCGCCCGCCGCATTGCGCGCGAGCAAGGCCTGGACCTTGGACGAGTCACGGGGACTGGCCCGGGTGGGAGGATCATCAAGGAGGACGTCGAGGCCTTTCTCGCGAAACGACCCGCCGAGGCACCCAGGCCCTCCCCTGCGCCGGTGGCCGCCGCCGCGCCTCACGAGATTCCTTATGAGGAGCGGGAGCTTTCCCGGCTCCGGCAGACCATCGCCCGCCGGATGGCCGAGAGCAAGCGGGTTGCGCCCCACTTCTATGTCACCTCGGAAATCGACGTGACCGAGGCGTTGAAGCTGCGGCAGGGGTTGAACGCCCTTGGAGAAGGGGCGAAGATCTCGGTCACCGATATGCTGGTGAAGGCGGCGGCCAAGACCCTCCAGGAGTTTCCGGAGGTGAATGCCTCCTTCGCCGATGGGAAGATACGGGTCTACCGACGGATCAATATCGGCATCGCCGTCGCGCTGGAACAAGGGCTCGTGACGCCGGTCCTTCCTGACTGCGACAAAAAGCCGCTGGCGCAGATCGCGCGAGAGGCCAAAGAGCTGGTCGAGCGCGCCCGGTCTGGGCGGATGCGGCAGGAGGACCTGACCCCCGGCACCTTCACCATCAGCAATCTGGGGATGTTTGATGTGGATGATTTTGTCGCGGTCATCAATCCGCCCGAGGCGGCCGTCCTGGCCGTGGGCTCGGTTGTCCCCCGACCGGTCGTGGTAGGTGGCGAGGTCAAGGTGAGCGACCGGATGCGGGTAACGCTGTCCGCGGACCACCGGGTCATCGATGGTGCGGTCGCTGCGCGGTTCCTCCAGCGCTTCAAACTTTTCCTCGAGCAGCCTCTCCACTTGGTGAGCTGAATCTGTGGTCGAGTCACCCCGTCGGTGTTTCAACTCGTTCGGATGTCCGCGGCACCGTGGTCATCCGCGTCGGAGGACGAGCGGACCCGTTGCGAAGCGGCCCAGCAGCAGCTGGCCACCAGGAGTCCTTCATCCGTCGGTTGATTGTGAAGGGGCGAGCGATGGCAGAGAAGTATGACCTCGTGGTGATCGGAAGTGGCCCCGGCGGCTATGTGGGCGCCATCCGGGCGGCCCAGCTGGGGATGAAGATCGCCATCGTAGAGCGAGACCGCCTGGGAGGGGTCTGTCTCAACTGGGGCTGCATCCCGACCAAGGCCCTTCTGCGAAATGCCGAGATCATCGCGCTCCTGCGCCGGGGTGAGGAGTTTGGATTCAGTTTCGAGAATCTTCGGGTGGATTTCTCGGTGGCGGTGAAGCGCAGCGAGCAGGCGGCCCGAAAGCTCTCCAAGGGTGTCGAGTATCTCATGAAGAAGAACAAGGTGACGGTGGTGGCCGGGGAGGGAAAGCTCGCTGGCAATGGCCAGGTCCGGGTGGCCAAGGATGGCAAGGTGACGGAGCTGCACGCGGCACGGATTCTTCTGGCGACCGGTTCGCGTCCGCGGGAGATCCCGGGGGTTCCGATTGATGGCAAGCGGATCATCACCAGCACCGAGGCCCTGAGCCTCGCCCAGGTCCCTCGGTCGCTGTTGATTATTGGCGCCGGGGCAGTCGGCGTGGAGTTTGCCGATGTCTATCACGCATATGGCGCTGAGGTGATCCTCATCGAAATGCTTCCCCGGCTCTTGCCGGTCGAGGATGCCGAGATCTCGAACTTCTTGGAAAAGGTCTTCGCCAAGCGCGGCATCACAATTCGGACTGGCACGAAGGTCGAGGCGGTGACGGTGAAGGGGGAGCAGGTCCGCCTTCGGCTCTCCAAAGAAGGCAGGACAGAGGAGATCACCGGGGATGTTGGGCTGGTCGCCATCGGCCGTATTCCCAACATCGAAGCCTTGGGGATCGAAGGATTGGGGGTGAGGGTGGGCCGCGGCAGCTTCATCGAGGTGGGCGACCGGTTCGAGACGTCGGTTCCGGGCATCTACGCCATCGGCGATGTGATCGGCGGTCCTCTCCTTGCCCATAAGGCGATGGCGGAGGCGATCGTGGCGGTTGAGGCGATGGCTGGACAGAACGGGAGGCGGATCGATCCCTCCAAGATCCCGAACTGCACGTACTGCTCGCCCCAGGTGGCCAGCGTCGGGCTCACCGAGGAGCAGGCCAAGGAGAAGGGACGCCAGGTCAAGGTGGGTCGCTTCTCCTTTCAGGCCAGCGGCAAGGCGGTGGCGCTGGGCGATACCGAAGGGTTTGTCAAGGTGGTGGCGGATGCAGAGTACGGCGAGATCCTGGGCCTCCACATCATCGGACCCGAGGCGACGGAGATGATCGCCGAGGCCACGATGGCCCGCACCCTCGAGGCGTCGCTCGACGAGGTGCACCACTCGATCCACGCCCACCCGACCCTTTCCGAGACGGTGGCTGAAGCCTGCTTGGCCGCCCTGGGCCGCCCCATTCATATATAAGGGAGGTCCGATGTCCGAGGTTCGATGCATCGTGCAGTGGTTGGGACGAATGGAGTACGGGAAGGCGCTTGAGTTGCAGCGGCAGTGGGCGTCCGCGCGGACACAGGGGCTGGAGGAGGACTGCCTTCTCCTCGTCGAGCATCCGCCGGTGATCACTCTGGGGCGGGGAGCGAAGCGGAGGCATCTCCTCGCGGACGAGGATCTCCTGCAAGCTCAGGGCATCGAGGTGTGGGAGATTGAGCGGGGGGGCGATATCACCTTCCACGGGCCAGGGCAGCTCGTCGGGTACCCTATTCTTGACCTCACGCGGCACGGGAAGGACCTCCACCGCTATATGCGAAGGCTTGAAGAGGTGCTGATTCGGACCCTGCATCGGTACGGTATTCACGGAGAGCGAAGTGCCGGCCAGACCGGGGTCTGGGTTCATGGGGCCAAGATCGCCTCCATCGGCGTGCACGTCAGTCGCTGGGTGAGCCGGCACGGTTTGGCCTTGAACGTGAGCCCCGATCTCAGCGCGTTCGATCTCATCGTGCCCTGTGGCCTCAGCGGGATTCGGATGACCTCCATGGCGGCCCTCCTCAAGCGACAGGTGCCGGTCCAGGCAGTCGCCGAGGCGGTCGCCGAACAGTTCGCGCTCGTCTTCGACTGCGCTGTGCAATGGCGAAGCAATCCGGAGGCGGTCCTGTCCTTGTCGTGAAGAGAGAGGGACGCGGCGTGTAGGCCGTTCACCAGGAGGAGCCAGGGCATCACGGCGGTTCGAGTCTGCTCACCAGAACCGACCGTGATGCCCTCTTTTTGTTGGCGGCGCCCTTGCTTTTGCTGCGGCTTTGTCCTATCGTGGAGCGCCGGTGTCGCGCTCGGCCGGGCGTCTCGGCGTCGGGATGATCTCTGCTTTGCCTGTCCGTGATTGCCGATGAGCCGTGACGATCTTGCAAGCTTCAGGGAAGGGGCCCTGGCAGCCATCCCCGTGTGCGTCGGGTTTTTTGCCATCACCGTCGCCTTCGGGATCGCCGCGCACGCGACCGGTCTCCCGGCGGGCGAAGTGCTGCTGATGTCTGCAGTGGTCTTTGCCGCCCCGGCCCAGTTTCCCGCCATTGAGCTGCTCCCCTTGAGTGGACAGGCCGTGCAGATCCTGCTGAGCACCCTCTTTATCAACTTCCGCTTTGCGGTGATGAGCTTTGCCCTCGTGCCTCACCTCAAACGCCTTCGGACGGGTGGATTGATGGTAGGAGCGCAGCTCGTCACCATGAGCACCTTTGCCGTCTCCTTCCTCCGTTTTCAGCGGAGATCGGATCACGACAACTTCATCTATTTTCTCGGAGTGGCGATTCCGAGCTACGCCTGCTACCTGCTGGGAACCGTGGTCGGATACCACTTCGGGGTTCGAATCCCTGCGGGATTTGACGAGGGGATCTCCCTGATCTTTCCGGCCTATCTCACCGCGCTCCTGGCGGCAGAGCTGAGGGAGCGGCGGTCGATTGTGGTCGTGGGGGTGGCCTTTCTCGCGACCCCGGTCGTTGAGACGCTCGTGCCGGGGTGGGGGCTCATCCTGAATGCACTCGTGGTGGCCACGGCGGCCATTGGGGTGGAGGCGTGGTGGGAGAGCGCATTGCCATCATCCTAGGCATGGGCCTGGGGACGTATCTGTTGCGGGCTTTCCCGCTCCTCTTCGCCCACCGACTCTCCCTCGGCCCCCGCATTCTCCGGTGGTTTCAGTTCGTCTCGTACGCCGTCATCGCGAGCTTCGTGTGGTTTGGGTTCACGAAAGGCGCCTCGCCGGCCGGCACGATGGGCTTTCGGGTCATCGCGTTAGGCCTCACGATCCTGGTGGCGGTCCGCACGAAGAACGCATTGCTCGGCATGGCGGCCGGAATCGCGGCCGTGTTGATTCTTGCACGGGTAGGTTCGTGAGCTCGCTCGCCCTGGCCCTCGTCATTGCTTCCGCCTTTTTCCACGCCACCTGGAACCTGTTCGCCAAGGAGAGCGAGGACAAACTCCTGTTTCTCTGGTGCGTGCTGGGGGCGGGCGGTCTCGTCTTCCTTCCGATTCTCATGCTCGGTCCCTGGCCGGCGCTGCCCCGCGAGGGCTGGGGTTATATCCTGGCCTCCGGCGCGATTCACGCCTCCTACTATTCCTTCCTCGCCCAGGCCTATGACCGGGGGGACCTCTCCCTCGTCTATCCCCTCGCCCGGGGATCCGGTGCTCTCTTGGTGGTGGTCCCGGCAGCCCTCGTGATCGGCGAGCGGCCGTCCGGCCTGGGGCTGCTGGGGATCGGGAGCATTGTCCTCGGCCTCCTGCTGCTGCACCAGTCCCCCGGGGGGCGCCTCGATCTTCTGCGGGGCGCCCACGTCCCTCGGGCGCTCTGCACCGGCGCGACCATTGCGACGTACTCCACCCTGGACAAGTTGGGGGTCGGCGTCGTGCACCCGCTGACCTTCGTTGTGTACTTCCACCTGACGAGCTTCGTCCTCTTGGCTCCGTGGATTCTCCTCACCCGGGGCCAGAGACTCCTGGTGGATCTCTCGAGGCAGCGCGGGCGGGTTCTGATCGCGGGAGGATTCCAGAACCTGTCCTACGGCCTGGTGCTCACCGCCATGACCCTCGCCAATGTGAGTTACGTGGTCGCCGCGCGCGAGGTGAACGTGATCATTGGAGCGATGCTGGGGGCGTGGCGGTTGCGGGAGGGACGGCCAGGGCAAAAGCTTGTGGCCTCGGCTTTCGTCGCGGCCGGGCTGATCATGATCGGCCTCTTCGGGTGAGGATGACAAATGACGCTTGTTGAGTAGGCTCGTCTTCACTATAGTATGGGGTCTCGTGGAGGCGCGGGGGATCATGGAGAAGTCACGGGCGGCCATCAGAGAGGGCAAGATCGCCTACGTCCGCGAGGGGGAGGGTGAGCCGGTTGTTCTGATCCATGGCATTCCCACATCCTCGTATCTCTGGCGGGACGTCATTCCGCCGCTCAGTCGGGAGTTCGCCGTCTGTGCCCTGGACCTCCTCGGATACGGCGATTCTGACAAGCCGCCTAAGGCGGACCTCGCGGTCTGTGCCCAGGCCAGGTACGTGGCAGAGTTCATGATGCATGTGGGACTGACACATGCCACCGTGGCGGGCCACGATATCGGCGGTGGCGTGGCCCAGCTTCTGGCCCTGGGTCGACCGGAATTGGTCAAGCGTCTCGTCCTGATCGATACGGTCGCCTACGACTCATGGCCCGGCCCCGAGATCGATCGCCTGAAGGATCCGGCCTGGGACAAGATCATCGAGCGGATCGACCTGCGGAAGGGTTTCCGAGCGGCGCTCCTCCGTGGCATGGTCCACAAGGATCGGGTCACCGACTCCCTCGTGGAGGAGTACGTCCGTCCTTTTGATGACGTGGAGGGAAGGCGCACGTACCTCCGGTGCGCCCGGGCCCTCAATAACCGGGACCTCCTGATCCGGGCTGCGGAGATCGAGCAACTCTCGCTGCCCGTGCTCATCCTCTGGGGAGAGGCCGATGACTATCAGGACCCCGCGGTCGGTCAGCGCCTGGCGGATCGGCTGGGTGCGGCCCGGCTGGTGGTTCTGAAGGACGCGGGACATTTCCTTCCTGAGGATCAGCCGGAGGAGATAGCCCGTTTGATGCGGGCGTTTATTCGCGAGACGAGCGCCCGGTAGAAGATAGTTGACGGCAGCGGTGAAACCGGGTATAGTCGGGCGCCCAGGTGGACCAGGGTGGTGCTTGCATTGCTGCACACGTTGGCGGTCGTGGTCTACCTGGGGGGGACTGTATTCCTCGGGGCAGTCCTCATCCCGGTTGTTCGCCGCCGAGGGCTCGAAGCGGAAGGGCTCCGCATCGTGGCGGCGGCAATTCGGATCTTTCATCCGTTGAGCCTCGCGAGCCTGGGGGTGTTGGTGCTGACGGGAGCAGGTGCGCTGACGCCGCTAAAAGAGACCCTGGGGCCAGAGTATGTGCCGCGCCTCTTCGGGGTACTGGCGCTGAAGCTCCTGCTGGTATTTGTCCTGATCCTGGTGAGTAGCTATCAATTCTTTGCCCTGGGACCGAGGCTCCTCAGGGCCCTCCCGGCTGAGGGAGAGAAGCCCGGGGGAGACGCGTCCGCGGAAGGCATGCAGCTGATCCAGCGCCTCCAGTGGTGGAGCCTCGTGGCGATCGCCTTGGGCGCTGCGATCGTGTATCTGGGCCTCCGAATGGGTCGCATAGGATCGTGAGGAGGCCCGGGGAACAGAGGAGGATTCTGTGAGAATCGCCTTTGAGACCATCTCGGTCAAGACGAAGGAGCCGTTGCAGCTCCTGGATATGACCCCGACGGTCCGGGACTTCCTGGGCAAGCACCCGATTCGCAATGGGGTCTTGCTCCTGAACACCCTGCATACCACCGCCGTTCTGTTCATCAATGAGTTTCAGGCCGCCCTCATGGAGGACATGAAAGAGCTCCTGGCCCACCTCATTGAGGATCAGAGATACTATCGGCACAATGATCCAGAGTACTCTGACTGTACGCGGGCGAACGCCAGCTCCCACCTGCGGGCCATGTTGATGTCCCGGACGCTGGCCCTTCCCGTGCAGGCGGGAGAGGTGGTCCTCGGTCGGTGGCAGAGCATCATCTTTGCGGAGCTCGATGGTCCCCAGGAGCGAAGCATTCAGTTCCAGATCCTCGGCGAGTAGGATCGTTCACAGTTCACCGTTCACGGTTCACAGACAGTCTCCCAGATGGGCAGCCTCATTCACGCCGTGAACGGCCGACCTTAAGACGGAGAGAGAGGTGGAAGTGCTGTTTGCCCGGGCCGGGTTCGCTGATCTGTACGAGAAGGTCGTCCGGGGCGAGCGCCTGAACTACGACGATGGCCTGCGCCTCTACCGGACGCCAGAGCTGACCGCGGTGGGTGTCCTGGCCAACTTGGTCCGGCAGCGCATGAACGGCGATGCCACCTACTACGTCCGCAACCTCCACATCAACTACACCAACATCTGCAACAAGCTGTGCAAATTCTGCTCCTTCTACGCCCCGCCCGGCGACCCCAGGGGCTACGCGCTCACGCCGGACGATATCGTCGCCCGTCTCGAGGAATACCGTGATCAGGTCATCCGCGAGATCCATATGGTCGCGGGGATCAACCCGAAGCTCCCCTATCAGTACTATCTGGACATCCTCCGGTCGGTGCGTGCGGCCCGTCCCGAGGCGCAGATCAAGGCCTTTACCATGATCGAGCTGGCCCAGATCGCCCGGGCGGCGAAAAAGCCGCTGGGGGACGTCCTCGAGGATCTCAAGGGCGCGGGCCTTGCCTGCGTTCCCGGCGGCGGAGCCGAGGTCTTCAGTGACCGGGTGCATGAAGAGCTCTTTCGCGCCAAGCTGGATAACGAGGGATGGTTCCAGGTGGCCCGCGAGGTCCACCGGGCAGGACTCAAATCAAATGCCACCATGCTCTACGGTCATATCGAGACGGTCGAGGAGAAGGTCAAGCACCTCCTCCACATCCGGGAGCTCCAGGACGAGACGAAAGGGTTTCAGTGCTTCGTTCCGTTGGCCTTCGATCCCGCCCGGACCGAGCTTGAGCATATTCCGGTGACCACGGGGCAGCAGAATCTGCGGGAGATCGCCATCGCTCGCCTGCTCCTGGATAACTTCCCCCACATCAAGGCCTTCTGGATCATGATCACGCCACAAGTCGCCCAGCTGGCCCTCTGGTACGGGGCGGATGACCTGGACGGGACCGTCAGTCATTACGAGATCACCCACGCCCTGGGAACCGCCTCCCATCACCAGGCCTTGAGCCATCAGGAGCTTCTGGATCTCATCAGCGAAGCGGGTCGGATCCCGGTCGAACGCGATGCGCTCTACAACGTGATACCGGAGCAGTCAGCTGTCGGCGGACTTCGGCGAGCTCAGACTTCGACGAGCTCAGTCGAGTCGTCGAGCCGTCAGCAGGCGGCGAAGGGTTCCGTGAGCCTGCGGGTGTTGTCGTCGAGCAGCTGAGGGGCTCTTCGCCTTGAGGAGATCGATGTCAGGGAACGGGGCCAGGCAATTACCAGAGATTGAGGCGAAGGTGCTGGCCGGAGAGCGGCTGAGCGGCGAGGATGGCCTGGCCCTCCTTCAGGTGACCAACCTCCCGTGGTTAGGCTTCCTCGCCGATACGGTGCGGCGACGGAAGCGTCCGGAACGGGAGGTGACGTATGTCGTAGGCCGCATCATCAACTATACCAATGTCTGCTGGGTGAAATGCACCTTCTGCGCCTTTTACCGCCTGCCCGGCCACCAGGACGGCTACGTCCTCTCGCGAGAGGAGATCTTTCAGAAGATCCAAGACGCCGTCGATCACGGCGGCACCGAGGTCCTGTTCCAGGGGGGCCTGAACCCGGCGCTGAAGATCGACTACTTCGAAGAGATCTTCCGGGCCATCACAGGGCGCTTCCCTGTTCATATCCACGGCCTCTCACCGGCGGAGCTCATCTATCTGGCCAAGGTTTCGCGGCTTTCGCTCCGAGAAACCCTCCTGCGACTGAAGTCGGCGGGGCTCGGCACCATCCCGGGGGGCGGAGCGGAGATTCTGGTGGACGACGTCCGGCAGGCCATCTCCCCGTTGAAGGATACGGTGGAAGAATGGCTCGACTGCATGCGGACGGCCCATCAGGTCGGGATCCCGTCGAGCGCCACCATGATGTTCGGGTCGGTGGAGACGGCGGCGCAGCGCGTAGAACATCTCCTCCAACTCCGGTCCCTTCAAGAGGAAACAGGCGGGTTCACCGCCTTCGTGGCCTGGAACTTCCAGCCCGATGGGACCGAGCTGAAAGGGAAGCGGGCCTCGGCCTTCGATTACCTGCGGACCGTGGCCGTGGCGAGGCTGATGCTCGACAATTTTGACAATATCCAGGCGTCGTGGCTGACCCAGGGGCCCAAGGTGGCGCAAATCGCCCTCCACTATGGGGTGAACGACCTGGGTAGCACCATCTTCGAGGAGCGCGTGGTCTCCGCCGGGGGGACCAAATTCATGGCCTCTCGGGAGGAGATTGAACGGGTCATTGCGGACGCTGGCTATGCCCCCCGCGTCCGGAATACGCGGTATGAAATCCTGAGGTAATCCGCCCGAGTCTGGCGGGGAGCACGACGAGCATCAGAGAGGAGGTAAGGCGTGGGCACCACACTGGCCGTCACGGACCTTTCCCGCGAGCCTTCGAGCTCGGCGCATGTCGATCTCCTGCCCGAGGCCCGAAGGTACAGAACCCTCCACGTAGTCCTCGTCAAGGCCTCGAAGTACGACGACGACGGGTATCTGATCCGCTTTTGGAAAGGCGTGCTGCCCAGCAACACGCTCAGTGTCTTGCGCGGCTTGACCGAAGATATCAGGAGGCGTGGGATCTTCGGGGATATGGATATCCAGGTGGATGTCTTTGATGAGACGACGCAGAAGGTCCCCGTGAAGAAAATCATCCGGTGGAGCCGTTGCCCGGCGACCAAATTGGTCGTGTGTCTCGTCGGCGTTCAGACCAACCAGTTCCCCCGGGCGCTCGATCTGGGCAGACAGTTCCGTGCTCACGGGATCGACGTGGTCATCGGCGGGTTCCATACCAGTGGCACCGTCAATATGCTGAGTCCCGATGAACCGGACATCCAGGAACTCTTCCGGGAATCGATCATTGTCGTGTCCGGTGAGGTCGAGGGGAAGTGGGAGGGGATCCTGGCCGACGTCCTAAACGGACAGCCCAAGCCGCTCTACTCCTTCGCGCAGGATCTCAAGAGTCTCGTGGACATCGAGAAGGCGCCGTGGCCCGTGATCAGCCCGAAGTCGATGCAGCACTTCCTGAGACCCACCTTCGGGACCCTCGATACCTCCCGCGGCTGCCCCTTTGCCTGCACGTTTTGCACCATCATCAACGTGCAGGGGCGCAAGATGCGGGAACGAAGCCCCGAAGAGATCGCGGACCTGGTGCGGCACAATTATCACGAGCACGGCGTCGACTTTTACTTTTTCACCGACGACAATTTTGCCCGGAAAAGACTGTGGCGCGAGACCTTCGAGGCCATGATCCGGCTCCGTCAGGAAGGCGTCAAGATTACCTTCATGATGCAGGTGGACCTGGCACGCAAGCCGAAGGACTTCGTGCGTCTGGCCGCCGAGGCGGGATGCACCCAGGTCTTCATTGGCATGGAGAGCGTCAATCCGGAAAACCTGAAAGCTGAGGGCAAGGGGCAGAACAAGGTCGAAGAGTACGTGGACATCAGGCGGGAGTGGCACGAGGCGAACGTGGTCGTTCATGTCGGATACATCATCGGCCTGCCCTTTGATACCAAGGAGCAGCTCCCACGCGACATCGAGTACCTCACGGATGTGATCCAGCCCGACGTCGCGTCGTTCTTTATGCTGACGCCGTTGCCGGGATCACACGATCATGTGGAAATGAAGAGGCGGGGCGAGTGGATGGATCCCGATTTCAACAAGCGAGATTCCTTTCACGCCACGATCCGTCATCCCCATATGACGACTGAGGAATGGACCGAGGCCTACGAGAACGCGTGGAGAGCCTTCTACAGCAAGGAGAATATGACCAAGATCCTCTCCCGGTGGAGCCATCACCCCACCACCTACTGGAACCTGATGATCAACCTGATCTGGTACAAGAACGCGTCCCTGATCGAGAAGCAGCATCCGATGGTCGCCGGCTTTTTCGCTCTGAAGGAACGGCGATCCCGCAGACCCGGATTCGCCATCGACCCGTTGCCCATCCACCTCTGGAAGCGAACGAAGGAGGTGTTCCATCTCTTCGTGTCGTGGGCCCGCTTTCTGAAGGAGATGGAGGAAGTCTGGCTGCAGACGCGTCCGCGGAGTGACGCGGAAAGGCGTTTTTCCGGGGAGATTCAACGCATCCAAGGGGAGATATGGCAGGCCTTGCGGATCGCGGAATGGCACAAGGCGTACGCCGA
>JAHFDE010000042.1 GCA_023249165.1 Candidatus Methylomirabilota bacterium
AGGAGGTGACAGACCGGTTGCTGGAGGAAGGGATTCATCTCTTCATGGAGGCGTTCGACAAGCTGCTGGGCGCGGTGGAGAAGGGGTGCAAGGCAAGGGCCGGAGCGGCTGCAGGGCGCCAGACCTACACCCTTCCCGAGCCGGCGGCCGCCGCCGTGAAGCGTTCGCTTCAGGAGTGGCGAGCCAACGGAAAGGTCCGAAGGCTGTGGGCCCGCGATGCCTCACTCTGGACGGGTACCGACGAAAGTAACTGGCTCGGCTGGTTGGGCATCACCGAGGACCAGTTGGCCCACATCGGTCACCTGACCGCCATCGCGGAGGAGGTCAAGCGGGGTGGCTTTCAGCATGCGCTGCTGCTGGGGATGGGCGGCTCAAGCCTCTGCCCCGAAGTCTTGAAGATGACCTTTGGCAAGATCCACGGCTATCCCGAGCTCCACATCCTTGATTCGACTGATCCGGCCCAGATCAGGGCGGTCGAGAGGAAGGTGGATCTGGCTAACACCTTGTTCATCGTGTCGAGCAAGTCGGGAACGACCTTGGAGCCCAACATCTTCAAGCAGTACTTCTTCCAGCGGGCCAAGGAGGTCATCGGCGATGGAGAGGTGGGCAATCGCTTCATCGCCATCACGGACCCGGGGTCGAAATTACAGCAGGCCGCTAAGAGCGATGGTTTCCGGCACATCTTCTTCGGCGTGCCGAGCATCGGCGGCCGGTACTCGGCCCTGTCAGATTTCGGGATGGTGCCGGCGGCCGTGATGGGTTTGGACGTCCGCCGATTCCTCGACCGCGCCGACGAGATGGTGCACAGTTGCGCGTCGTGTGTGCCGCCTGAGGATAATCCCGGCGTGGTTCTGGGGACCATCCTCGGCGTCCTCGCCTGGCAAGGGCGTGACAAGGTGACTCTCATCACCTCGCCTGGCATCCGGGATCTCGGCGCGTGGCTCGAACAACTTTTGGCGGAATCCACCGGCAAGGAGGGCAAAGGTCTCATCCCGGTGGACCGTGAGCAGGCGGCCCCGCCCGAGGTGTACGGTGCTGACCGCGTGTTCGTCTACGTGCGTCTCGAATCGGCTCCTGATTCACAGCAGGACGCAGCCGTCGCCGCCCTGGAGAAGGGGGACCACCCCGTTGTTCGGATTGCCATCCCTGAGCTCTACGATCTGGGTCAGGAGTTCTTCCGCTGGGAGATCGCGACGGCAGTCGCCGGCTCGATCCTGGGGATCAACGCATTCAATCAGCCGGATGTCGAGGCCAGCAAGGTGGCCACGCGGAAGTTGACCTCGGAATATGAGAAGACCGGCTCCCTCCCCCCGGAAAGGCCCATCTTCGAATGGAACGGGATCAAGCTGTTCACCGACGAGAAGAATGCCTCGGCACTGGCGAAGGCGGCTGGCAGCAACAGGTCCCTGGCCGGCTATCTCCGGGCGCATCTGAACCGGCTCCAGGCAGGTGATTACGTCGCGCTGCTCGCTTACATCGAGATGAACGACGCGCACGAGGCTGAGCTGCAGAAGATTCGCCATGCCATCCGAGACAGGAAGCGCGTGGCGACCTGCCTGGGCTTTGGCCCGCGCTTCCTGCACTCGACGGGGCAGGCCTATAAAGGGGGGCCCAATACGGGTGTGTTTCTCCAGATCACGTGCGAAGACGCGAAAGATCTCCCGGTGCCCGGGCAGAAGTACACCTTTGGAGTTGTGAAGGCTGCGCAGGCCCGCGGCGACTTTCAGGTATTGGCGGAGCGGAATCGGCGAGCGCTCCGGCTTCATCTGGGGACTGACGTGCAGAGCGGTTTGAGGACACTGGAGGCTGCCGTCAGAGAAGCGCTGGCGTAGCTGCGAGGCATCAGAGAAGAACGCTGGTCTGGCTAAGGAGGGTGGTGTCATGCAACTAGGAATGGTGGGCTTGGGGCGCATGGGCGCCAACATGGTTCGCCGGTTGATGAAGGGCGGCCATGCGTGTGTGGTGTACGATCGGAATCCGGAGAGTGTAGAGAAGCTGGCCGGAGAGGGTGCCACGGGGACGAAAACCCTCGATGAGTTTGTGAAGAGGCTGACCCCGCCGCGGGCGGCGTGGGTGATGGTGCCGGCCGGCGAGGCCACGGAGCAGACCGTCCTCGCACTGGCCGAGCGCATGAAACCGGGTGACATCATCATCGACGGCGGCAACTCCTACTACAAGGACGATGTGCGCCGGGCGAAGGGACTCAGGCAAAAAGGCATTCATTACGTGGACGTGGGCACCAGCGGCGGTATCTGGGGGGTAGAGCGCGGCTACTGCCTGATGATCGGCGGAGAAGAACAGGTGGTGAAGCATCTTGACTCCATCTTCAAGACGCTGGCGCCCGGACGCGGTGACATTGTGCGTACGCCGGGACGGGAAAAGACTGCCGGCGCGGCCGAGGATGGGTATCTCCATTGCGGACCGTCGGGGGCTGGGCATTTCGTCAAGATGGTCCATAATGGCATCGAGTATGGCCTGATGCAGGCCTATGCGGAGGGTTTTGACATCTTCCGCAATGCAAACTCGAAGGAGTTGCCCGAAGAACACCGCTATGACCTCAACGTCGCGGACATCGCAGAGGTGTGGCGGCGCGGGAGCGTGGTCGGATCGTGGCTGCTGGATCTGACCGCCATGGCGCTCCTGGAAAACCCGACCTTGTCGAATTACACGGGCTTCGTGCAGGATTCCGGGGAAGGGCGTTGGAGTATCATGGCCGCCATAGAAGAAGCGGTCCCGACCCATGTGCTCTCGGCCTCACTCTACGCGCGCTTCCGGTCTCGGCAGGAGCACACCTTTGCCGAGAAGTTACTGTCGGCTATGCGCCAGAAGTTCGGGGGTCATGTCGAGCGCCCCTCCGGCGGCTAGTCATCCGCAAGGACAGAGCCATGGGAAAAGATGAGAGACTGAACACGACAGGTGAACGGCCCGGGCAACCCGGTGATCCGTGTGTCATGGTGATCTTCGGCGCCTCCGGGGATCTGACCAAGCGCAAGCTCATCCCGGCGCTCTACAACCTGGCAAAGGGCGACCTGTTGTCGAGGGAGTTTGCGGTCGTGGGTGTGGCCCGCAGCGGGATGACCATCGAGGCATTCCGCCAGAAGCTGAGCCAGGAGATTCGCGATTTCGCCACCGCCCAAGTCGAAGCCGGTCTGTGGGAGTGGTTGGTCCAGCGGCTCTACTACGTGCCCGGCGATGTCGGCGACCCCAGGACCTACCAGGAACTGCGGACCCTGCTGGCGAAGGTGGACAAGGAACACGGCACGCGGGGAAACTACTTATATTACCTTGCCACCAGCCCGAGCTTCTTTTCCGAGATCGTCCGTCAGCTCGGTGAGGCGGGCCTGGCCCGGGAGGAGGATGGGCGGTGGCGACGGGTCATCATCGAGAAGCCCTTCGGGCGAGATCTCGACTCGGCCCGGTCGCTGAACCGGGAGATCAGCCAGACCCTGACCGAGGGTCAGATCTACCGGATCGACCACTATCTGGGCAAAGAGACGGTCCAGAACATCTTGGTCTTCCGCTTCGCCAACGGCATCTTCGAACCCATCTGGAACCGCCGCTACATTGACCACGTGCAGATTACCGTGGCGGAGAGTGTCGGCGTGGAGAAGCGCGGGGGGTACTTTGACGAGGCGGGGACGCTCCGGGATATGGTCCCCAACCACATCTTCCAGTTAATCACGCTCACGGCCATGGAACCCCCGATCTCCTTCGAGGCCAATGCGGTGCGGGATGAGCAGGCCAAGATCCTTCACGCCATTCACGCCTTGACCCCGGAGGAGGTCCTGACCCACACGGTGCGTGGGCAATACGGCGAAGGGAGTATAGGCGGTGAGCGGGTGCCGGCCTACCGTGCCGAGCCAAACGTCCCGCCGGCCTCCAACACTGAGACCTTCGTGGCATTAAAGCTGTCCGTGGACAACTGGCGCTGGGCCGATGTGCCCTTCTACCTGCGGACCGGAAAGCGCACGGCCAAACGGGTCACGGAGATCGCGATCCAGTTCAAACGGGCCCCCCTCATCCTCTTCCGCAAGACACCGGTGGAGCACCTCACGCCGAACCGCCTCGTCCTTCACATCCAGCCCGATGAGGGGATTTCGCTCTCCTTCGGCGCGAAGGTCCCGGGA
This sequence comes from Candidatus Methylomirabilota bacterium, assembly GCA_023249165.1. Lineage (GTDB taxonomy): Bacteria > Methylomirabilota > Methylomirabilia > Methylomirabilales > CSP1-5 > CSP1-5. Next base: position 4,128 of record JAHFDE010000042.1, read on the forward strand.
CCGCTCGTTCGACTGGGGACGGTGCACATGGCATTTCAGTACGAGGACTACTTCGGCACCACGCCCAGTACTGGCTACGAGCGACTGCTCTACGACTGCATGACCGGGGATGCGACGCTGTTCCAGCGCGCGGATATGGTTGAGGCCGGCTGGAGCGTGGTGGCACCGCTCCTGGACGTGTGGAAGGCCTTGCCACCCCGGAGTTTCCCCAACTACCCGGCGGGCTCGTGGGGGCCGAAGGAGGCAGACGAGCTGCTGGAGCGCGACGGGCGCCAATGGCGGAGGATCGAGAAATGATCCTGGCGGGTGACATCGGCGGGACCAACACCCGGCTCGCATACGCCCGGGTAGAAGGCGACCGCCCGAAGCTGGTTGCAGAAGGCACCTTCCCCAGCCGGGAGCACCCCAACCTCGAATCGGTCCTGGCACAGTTCGTGTCGGCCCACCGCCTGCCCGTTGCCCAGGCCTGCTTCGGCGTGGCCGGACCCGTCGTGAACGGTCGCTGTGAGGCGACCAATTTACCGTGGGTGGTGGACTCACGACAGATTGCCAAGCAGTTTGACCTTGAGAAGGCGCTCGTGATCAATGACCTGGAGGCAAACGCGTACGGCATCGCCGTACTGGAGCCGAAGGACTTCGCGGTGTTGAGCAAGGGGGCACCCGACACCACAGGCAACGCAGCCCTCATCGCCGCGGGGACGGGGCTCGGTGAGGCCGGCCTCTATTGGGATGGCACCCAGCACCGACCCTTTGCCTCAGAGGGCGGCCATGCCACCTTCGCCCCGCGCAATGACCTGGAAATGGACTTGCTTCGCTACCTGCTCAAAAAGTATGCGCATGTGAGTTACGAGCGCGTCGTCTCCGGGCCGGGACTGCTCAACATCTATACGTTCCTTCGGGATACGGGGCGCGCCGAGCAGCCGGCCTGGCTCGCCGAACGGATGCATGGGGATGACGCCCCGGCGGTCATTACTCAGGTAGCGGTGGAGGGGAAGAGCGCCCTCTGTGTTCAAGCCTTGGACCTCTTCGTGTCACTGTACGGGGCGGAGGCCGGCAACCTGGCTTTGAAGGTCCTGGCCACGGGCGGGCTGTTTGTCGGCGGTGGGATCGCCCCAAAGATCATCCAGAAGCTGAAGGAATCGACATTCATCACGGCCCTCACAGCCAAGGGTCGGATGAAGTCGCTGCTCCAAGCGATGCCGGTCCGGGTCATTCTGAACGACAAGACCGCCCTGTTGGGAGCCGCCCGCTGCGCGACTCTTGACGTAGCGGCGGATCCTGCTCCCCCGGGGGTCAGAGGAGCCATCAGATGAGTACAGGTGGAGTGACGCTCAATCGACATATCCTGGAGGAGGAGCAGCGGCACCCAGAAGCGACCGGGCATCTTTCAGCGCTGCTCGTCCAACTCGGCTTCGCGGCGAAGATCCTCGCCCGAGAGATCGGTCGGGCGGCGCTCGTCGGCAAGTTCGGCCTGGTCGGCGAGAAAAATCCCACCGGGGACAGCCAGAAGAAGCTGGACGTCTTTGCCAACGACACGGTGGTCGAGGCCTTTGCCCAGACGGGACTCGTGGCCGGCATCGTCTCGGAGGAGCTGGACGAAGTGAAGATCCTCTCGTGCGAGGGTAAGGCGAGATACATCCTCTGCACGGACCCGCTGGATGGTTCGTCCAACACCGACATCAACGGCGCCCTGGGGACGATCTTTGGGATCTACCGGCGCGGGACCAGCGATAGGTGCGATGTACAGAGTGAGATCCTGGGCCAGGATGCTCAGCAGATGGCGGCTGGCTACGTCATGTACGGCACCAGCACGCTGCTGGTTTACACGTGTGGACATGGGGTGCACGGATTCACGCTCGATCGCGAGCTGGGCGAGTTTCTGCTCTCCCACGACAACATCCGCTGCCCGCGAAGAGGTCGCACCTACAGCGCCAACCTGGCCCGCGCCCGGGAGTGGCACCCGAACCTCCAACGATTTATCGATTACCTGACCCATGGCAACGAAGTCACCAAACGCCCGTACTCGCTCCGCTACACCGGAGCACTGGTCGCCGACCTCCATCGCAGTCTGGTTGAAGGGGGCGTCTACCTCTACCCGGCGGATGGCGGACATCCGGAAGGCAAGCTGCGCCTCCTGTACGAGTGTGCACCCCTCGCCTTCGTCGTGGAGCACGCGGGCGGTCGTGCCAGCACCGGGTGGCAGCTGATCCGCGACGTGCAGGCCAAATCCATTCACCAGCGGGTGCCGCTGGTCATCGGCAGCTCCCATGAAGTGGCGCTCTGCGAGCGATTCCTGGCCACGGGTCAACCCTGATCATGACGAGGAGGAGGAGCGGTGACTAAGCGGCGGACCCGCCACGCATCCAGGGAACACATGCCATGCGATTGATCCGAGGCGAAATCGACATCTCGGCGGACCCCGGGGCATTGGCCCGCAGGGCCGCAGAGGAATTTGTTCGTCTGACGGCGGACGCGATAGCGTCACACGGGCGCTGTACCGTGGCGCTCTCCGGAGGCTCGACCCCCACGGGCCTGTACGCGCTCCTGGCGAGCGAGACCGATGCGTTTCACGGAAGAGTCCAGTGGGACAGGATGCATTTTTTTTGGTGCGATGAGCGACACGTCCCACCCCACCACCCCGACAGTAACTACCGCATGGCGCTCGACACACTCCTGTCAAAGGTGCCTGTCCCAGCCCAGCACGTGCATCGCATCAGGGCTGAGAACCCGGATGCCGGCAAGGCGGCCGAGGAGTATGAGCAAGCGCTCTGCAAGTTCTTCGGATTGGAGGAAGGAGAGTGGCCGCGGTTCGATCTGGTCCTACTCGGGATGGGACCGGATGGTCACACCGCCTCCCTCTTTCCGGGGACGGCGGTCCTCGACGAGCGAAAGCGTCTCGTCGCTGCCTCGTGGGTCGAGCACTTGAACGCCACTCGGATCACCCTGACCCCTCCGGTGCTCAACCACGCCGCCTGCATCATCTTTCTCATCAGCGGCGAGGAGAAGGCGGAAACGCTGCGGACGGTCCTCTACGGGGACGCCAAGACTGTGCGGCTCCCGGCTCAGCTCATTCGCCCCGGACATGGGAGGCTGCTCTGGCTAGTGGACCGGACCGCCGCAGGTCTTCTGGATCTTCATGGGGAGATCGCATCATCGTCCTGACCCGTGGGCGCCATGGTTCACGGCGGTCACGACTCAAGCGACGCGACGGGGTCAACGGGCTCGCGTCATGACAGCGAAGGAAAAGGGTGGCACGCACGGGAACGGGCACAACTGGTGGCGGCCGGCGCTGCTCGTCGCGACCATCCTGCTGATGCTCGTCCTGGCTTGGATCTTCGGGATCGGAGAGCGGCTGGGCGCTCTGCGGCACTGGATCGAAGGATTGGGACCCTGGGGACCGGTTGCCTTTTTCTTTCTGTACGCCGCCGCCGTGGTCGCGGCCATCCCCGGATCAGCCCTCACCGTTGTGGCTGGAACCCTCTTCGGATCTGTACTCGGGGTCGTGGTCGTGATCAATGCGGCCACGTTGGGGGCTAGCCTGGCGTTCCTCATTGCGCGCTACTTTGCCCGAGATGCGGTGGCCCGCCGCCTGTCGTCTAATGAGACATTCCAAAGGCTGGATCGGCTCACCGAAGAACATGGAGCTGTCATCGTCGCCCTGACCAGGCTGGTCCCCCTTTTCCCCTTTAACCTGCTCAATTACGGCTTCGGCCTCACGCGGATCCCCTTCTGGACCTACGTGATCTGGTCTTGGGTCTGCATGCTGCCCGCGACCATCCTCTTCGTCGTTGGAGCAGACGCGTTCACCGAGGGCCTAGCCCAAGGCCGGGTCCCCTGGGCCTTGGTGGGCGTCCTTGTTGTCGTAGGGCTGGTCCTGACGTTCCTGATCCGATACGCACGCCGAAAACTGAAAGAGAGGGAAATCAGAGCGAAGATGGAATGAGATCATTGATCACGTGAGGAGCGTCCCCGTGAAACACATACCCGAGGTCCTGCCCAAAGACGAACACAATAGGGTGTTGCTTGCCAATGTCCATCCCCCAGACTGGGAAGACCCCGAACCTGCCGCCCGATACAACCTGGTCGTGATCGGAGCAGGCACGGCCGGGCTGGTAACGGCAGCAGGAGGGGCAGGCCTCGGCGCTCGCGTGGCCTTGATTGAAAAGCACTTGCTGGGGGGCGACTGCCTCAACGTCGGTTGCGTCCCCTCGAAGTGCGTGATTCGATCGTCTCGCGTCGTCGGCGAGATCCAGAGGGTCCCCGATCTGGGGGTGCACGTGCCCACGGGCACAGAGGCGGACTTTGCCGCCGTCATGGAGCGGATGCGGCGCCTCCGAGCCCGCATCAGCCATCATGATTCAGTTCGCCGATTCCAAGAGTTGGGCGTCGATGTGTTTCTCGGGGAGGGACGGTTCACCGGCCGGGACACGGTCGCGGTGAATGGCAAGACGCTTCGGTTCAGCAGGGCGGTCATCGCCACGGGGGCGCGTCCTGCCGCACCCCCAATTCCGGGACTCGCCGAGGCCGGCTATCTTACGAACGAGACCGTCTTCTCCCTGACCGAGCTCCCCAGACGCCTGGCGGTGATCGGTGCCGGCCCCATCGGCTGCGAGATGGCCCAGGCCTTTCGCCGCCTCGGGGCCGAGGTCTGGCTCCTCGAAGCTCAATCCCAGATCCTGACCCGCGAGGATCGCGACGCCGCCGAGATCCTGAAGCAGGCGTTCGTGCGCGACGGGGTACATCTGGTCTTGGGCTGCACGATCCTCAGCGTGGAAAGGCGAGGACCGGAGAAGCTGATCCAGTTTGAACGAGACGGAACCCAAAGCGACCTTGCCGTGGACGAGATCCTGGTCGGCGCCGGCCGCGTCCCCAACGTGGAGGGGTTGAACCTCGAGGCGGCCGGGGTCGGTTGCACCCGAGACGGAGTCCAGGTGAACGATTACCTCCAGACGACGAATCCCCGCATCTACGCCGCCGGCGATATCTGTCTCCCGCACAAGTTCACGCACACCGCCGATGCCACAGCGCGCATCGTGCTCCAGAACGCCCTCTTTCTCGGGCGGAAGAAGGTGAGCGCGCTGGTCATTCCCTGGTGCACGTACACCGACCCGGAGATCGCGCACGTCGGGATGTCCGAAGGGGATGCCTTACGCAGGGGGATAGCGGTCGATACCTTCGTCAGACCCCTCAGGGAGGTGGACCGGGCCATCGCCGACGGCGAGGAAGACGGCTTCGTCAAGGTGCACGTTAAGAAAGGAACCGACCGGATCCTGGGTGCCACCATCGTCGCGCGCCACGCCGGAGAGATGCTCAGCGAAATCACGGTAGCCATGGTGGGCAATCTCGGCCTGAAGACGATTGCAAACGTCATCCATCCCTATCCGACCCAGGCCGAGGCCATCCGGCAGGTGGCGGATGCATACAACCGGACGCGACTCACCTCGTGGATCAAGAAACTGTTCAGCCTGTGGTTGGCCTGGACGCGATAGCCGACCGAGAGGGATCGGCCAGCGACATGAGACCAAACGCCGTCACGATCATGGCCAAGGCGCCGCGGGCAGGTGAGGTCAAGACCAGACTCTCTCCTCCCCTGTCGGCCAGGGATGCAGCCGAACTCTACCGCTGCTTCCTCCTCGACAAGATCGAACAGGTGAGAACCCTCACGGCCGCGAGCCCCGCCATCGCGTACACGCCGCCGGACGGGCGGGGCTTCTTCGAAGGGGTGGCTCCCGACTTCCTGCTTGTCCCGCAGCGCGGGCCGGACCTCGGGGCCAGGCTGGCCAACAGCTTCGAGCACCTTTTCACCTTGGGACATGCGGCGGTCTTCGCTATCGATAGCGATACCCCCACGCTGCCCACCGCCTTTCTGGAGCAGGCCCTTGACCTGATTGCGACTCCCGGGATCGACTTAGTCCTGGGCCCCAGCGAGGACGGCGGATACTATCTGATCGGGCTCCGCGCCCTGTACCGGGAGCTGTTCGAGGATATGCCCTGGAGCACCGCCCAGGTCGTCCCGGAGACGTTCCGACGGGCCGAGGGTAAAGGGCTCAAGGTCGCGGCGCTTCCGCCCTGGTTCGACATCGACACCCCAAAGGACCTGAAGCAGCTGGCGGCATCCTTGGCAGGTCCTGGGGGGAACGCGGCACGCCACACCCGCCGATTCTTCATGGAGCGGACAATATGACCAAGCCGTCGGAAACGCCTTGGAAAACCCTCTCGACACGGTCCATCTACAGCAACAAGTGGATCTCTCTGCGGGAAGACCTCGTCGAGCTGCCCGACAAACGGACGACCATCTACGGTGTCGTCACCTGCGGACAGTGCGTCGGGATCCTCCCCTTTGTCGATCCCGATACGGTGCTGCTGATCCGACAATACCGGTACGTGGCGCGGCGGGTGACGTGGGAGATGCCGACCGGCGGGGTCCATGCCGGGGAGTCGCTCGAACAGGCGGCGCAACGTGAACTGGCGGAGGAGATCGGCTATCGGGCCGGCCGCCTGGTCCCCGTCAGCACGTACCACACGAGCAAGAGCGTGGTGGATGAGACAGCCCACCTCTTCCTGGCCGAGGAACTGGCCAAAGCCGACACGGTCCGCGACGAGACCGAGTTTATCGAGGTCCGTCTCTTCCCCTTTCGTCAGGTGCTCGAGATGGTCCTCTCCGGCGAGATCGTGGACGGCATGACCATCATCGCCGTCCTCCTCGCCTCCCGCCACAGAGGGTGCTGAATCAGGCGTGAGTCTTGACGGTGGAGCACGATGTGTTACATTGTGCTCCAAACATTGGGCAGGGGGTGTGGGCATGGCAACGCCTACGAAGACATTGCGGCTTCGGCCACGGTTGCGGGTGAAGATCGAGAGGATTGCCAAGCGGACGCGACGTTCGTTCTCCGAGGTGACCCAGGATCTCATCGAGGAAGCCTTGCGGATGCGGGAGTGTCCCGGGATCTACTTTACCGATGAACCTGCCGGGCGGGAAGCCAAGGTCGGTGGCTCCGGACTTGGGGTTTGGGAGGTCATCCGAGACTACCTGGCCGCCTCAAAGGACGAGCGAGTGGTTCGGAAGGCGCTCCCCCATCTTTCTAGAGCCCAGGTAAAAGCCTGCCTGATTTATTACAGCAAGTACCCCCAGGAAATTGAGGCGGCAATTGAGGAGAATGCAGCGCTGACTCGAGAGGCTGTCCAGGCCCAGATTCCCGGCCTGGTGCGCACCGCATGAAGTTCTACCTGGATGAGGACCTCTCTCCTCTGATAGCCGAGCGGCTCCGCATCCTTTGCTCACCGAGCATCCGGGGGTTCGAAACAGGAGCCATTGTTGACGCGTTAACTCGACTGGCGAAACAGTTCCCCCGGGGGCTCGGCGAATATGACGTGCTCTACCTCCCATCCCGAGTATAGAAAGCCCTCCTCCCCGCCTCCCGACACAAAGGGCGTTGATCGGGTCCCGGAAGCCTCCGCAGCGCAAGAAATAGATCTGTCCCTAATTCCCTTCATGGCTAATACGCATATCCTCCGCTTCATCTGAACCTTCGACAAAACACCCCCCGTGGGGATGTCAAGGTCAAAGTAAATCCTGTCGCTAGGAAGAAACCGCCTTGTTATTCGGCCAGCGGCTGTGCCCGCGGGCCAACCCTCACTTCAGCAGCGCGTCAACTCCCGCCTTGGCAATCTGTCCGTCCTGCTCCGACGTGACGCCCGAGACGCCGATCGCGCCAATGATCTTGCCATCAACGACGATCGGCAGCCCGCCGTCGAGTGGCACCGCGCCTTCGAGCCTGAGGATCCGCAGGCCGGCTCCCCCTGCCGCGAGTCCGTCCTGGAACGCCTTGGTTGGACGACGATAGAGCGCTGCCGACGAGGCCTTCTGCCGCGCCACTTCACTGGCCGCGTTCTGCGTGTTGTCCATCTTCTCCAACAGGACCAGTTGGCCCGCGGGATCGACGATGGCGACCACGACGTCCCACTTGTTCTGGCGGGCCTCCGCTTGAGCCCCCGCCACAGCCTTCTTTGCCTGGTCGAGCGTGATCGGGGGGCCGTAGGGTGGTACGGTCTGCGCTCCGGCAAGGAGCGGTAGCGAAAGCATGGCAACTGCACCCAGCAACTTGATGATCTTCATGGCGTCTCCTCCTTGATGAAACACCCGGTTACCCAAAGCGAGGTCGAGGCTTCCTCGCGCCCTCACTCGCGGTAGTCCAGCCCCGCTTCGGCGAGGCCCGTGCTCTCGCAGCCAGCCATGACTGCCGAGACAAAACCCAGCCGCCTGCCGACCCCCGTCGTCGCCACGCCCGTCATCCATCTCCTTGCTCCCGCCTCGGAAGCACTCACCCAGAGCGAAGCCGATGGCACTTCATGACCAAAGTCAAGCCTGTTGCGGCGTGCGGGGTGGATGGCTCAAGCCGGGTCGCGATGCTTCAGGATCAACAGCTGACCCTTTCCAACAGGGACGAGGCACTTTGAGCAGCTCGGCGTTCGCCGGACGGCGGCCGTGAATTGCTCGAACTCGTGCTTGTGGGAGATCGCGTTGTCGTAGACGACGAGGCCTCCCGGCCTGAGCACACGCAGGACGTGGGGCCACCACGATAGGTATTCGGTGCGCTCGGAGTCCAGGAAAACAAAGTCGTAGGTCGAGTCGGCCGCCACCGCCAACACCTCAGCGGCATCCGCCTCGACCAGACGGATGAAACGGGAGAGGCCAGAACGCCCGAAATTGATGCGCGCCAGTCGGACCTTTTCGGGGTTCTTTTCGACGGTCTCAACGATGCCGTCGTTACCGGATACTGCATCCGCGAGCCACAGGGTCGAGTACCCGTTAGACGTCCCGATCTCAAGGATGCGCTTTGCGGGCTGCAAGTGGACGAGTATGGACAGGAACTCCCCTGTCTCAGGTGTGATGTTGAGCATCTTCTGCGAGCGGTCCGTGACCCGCGCGTCGTTCGCCTTGCCAAAGGCTTCAATCTCCTGGAGGAGGGACGCCACGCGTTCGTTCATTGCGCACCAGGATGGTTCCGTGATCCCATTTCCGACCCTGAGATCTCCTGCCTCCGCTGACGCTATTTCATGGTCCTCGCCTCGAACCGTGCGAGCAGTGTACCGCCGGAATCGTACAGCTCGAGATGCTCACCAAGGATGTTCCATCGCGCGGTCGACTCAAGGGCTCTCAGAAAGGCGTGTTCCGGTTCCATCTCATCGGGGCACGCCATGCGGGTCGTGGCGAGGTGCGCGAAGCGGAGTTTCTGTCCTTCGAGCTCGTACGCGCCTAAGAGCCGGTTACACCCGGCGAAGCCCTGCGCCTTCCTGCCCTCGGAGACCAGGCGCAGATGCGGTTCCTGGCGGCCCGGACTGACGATGACGGGCTGGTCGCCAAGGCGCACGAGCTTCCAATAGGTGTTCTCGAGTTCGGCGGTGGAAAACCGGGCGCCGCACGTCCCGCAGCCAGTACTGAGGAACGACACAAGCAATACCACAAGCCCGATCCGTGACATCCGCATGGTGTCACCTCTCACCAACGAAGGGATCGGGATGCCTAGTTCTTGATTAGGCGCCCTGTGACTCAAGAATCGCCTCCGCATCAATTCCCCCCTGGTTCCAAGGTCGCATAACTCTGGATGAGGCCGACTAGCCTAATACGCGGGCTGAATCCTGTTCGTGCCTTTTGGGGACCTTATACCACATCGTCTGCCAGGCCAACAGCCGGGAGGACCGCTGGATCGCCTACCAACGCCTGCGCGCCAGTGGGGTGCTGCCTGCGGCCCAGCAGCAGGTCCTGAAGCGGGATTTCCTGGCGGTCAACCCGGCCACTCTGGCCCGCCAGATCGACCAGACCCTCGAAGCCCCTTGGAAGCTGCGAGAGTACAATGAGACCGGGAAGCAGGTTCATTTTGGGTAACACTTGTTTTGAGGCATCGACTTCGGCTACGGTAACAGTTTAGTTTGAGGCATCACGGGTAGGCCCTTGCCAATTTTCCACTCCCGCAGGCCAAAGTCGGTCAAGATGACACGTCCGGGCTGACTCCGACAAGCCCTCTCCCT